>JAYEIR010000017.1:0-25315 GCA_034660135.1 Thermodesulfobacteriota bacterium | reverse complement strand
TTTTCTGTCTTGCACTTATCCAATTCATCAAACCCAATATAAGACCGAGGCACAGAAAGGCTCCTGGGGGTTTGACCATAATCGCAAAAGGCTGAAACGCATCCCACATAATGGGCACGCCAAACAGGGTCCCAAAGCCGATAATTTCCCGTACAGCTCCGAGAAACGTAAGAGAGAGGGTAAATCCTATGCCCATGCCCAATCCATCCGCCATGGAAAGAATTACCCCGTTCTTAGACGCAAAGGCTTCTGCACGACCCAGTATGATGCAATTGACGACAATCAGCGGAATAAATATCCCGAGAATTTTGTACAGGGGATAGAAATAGGCCTGCATTGTGAGCTCAACAATAACAACAAAAGACGCAATCACTACGATAAATGCGGCAATACGGACCTTTTTGGGTATCACATTGCGGAGCAACGAAATAAGGATGTTGGAACATAAGAGCACAAAAGTTGTGGCCAGGCCCATTCCTAACCCGTTTTTCGCGGCAGTGGTCACGGCAAGTACGGGGCAAAGCCCCAAGACCAGACGAAAAGGCGGAAGTTCATTCCAGAGGCCTTTTGTAAACTCCTTGGTAATGCTCATGATCTAAGAGACCTCCTTTTTGATGGCAGGAAAAATCTCAACGGCCCTTTTGAGGGCCCTTACTACGGCCTTGCTCGTTGTCGTGGCACCGCTGACAGCATCAATCTTTCCTCCATCAGCAGTAAGATTTATGTCTTTTGAATACATGCCTTTGAACTGGTCGGTAAAGGCCGGTTTCGAGGCCTCAGCCCCGTAACCTGGGCTTTCAGAACTTGTCATTATCGAAATGCCCGTGAGGTCTCCCGAATTATCCATCCCAACCATAATATCGATTGCCCCGCCATATCCTTTCTCATCCATCGTATTGTAGGCCACAGCGATTAATTTACCATCCTTTTTGGCGGGGAATACGGTTTTCTGAACAGGGTTACCCTCCTGGTCTTTGCCGATATCCACAACAACGGCGTCTTTAATTGGATCGTTGTCATAGTCACTCAATACGGCCAGGATCGAAGGTCCTTTCACGTATTTTAAAAGCTGGTATTCTCTTTGGACCTTTGTTGCCTTGTTGGTGTAAGATAGTACCAGCGCTGACCCGGCACAAATCGCGGTCAAGACCACGACCATCTTGATTAGATCACGCAATTTCTCTTGTCCTCCCTGCTGCTCTGGGCCTTATGCGGTCCAACAATGGTGTCAGTGAGTTCATCAACAGAATTGCGAAGGGAACTCCTTCCACGTAACCGCCCCACATTCGAATGATCATTGTAAGCACCCCGCAACCGACTCCGTATAAAATCATAGCCGGCGCACTGACAGGGGCGGTTCCCTTTTCCGGAGCAAGGAAAAATGCGCCTAACATCATCCATCCTGAAAGTATATGAAAGGTTGGATCTGCATACATATCAGGGTCAATCCTCCAGAATATGCATCCGAAAATCCAAGCGGACAAGATAAAAGATACCGGGATATGCCATGTAATAATCCTCCTCGACAGGAGATAAGCCCCGCCGAGAAGCACCGCAAGTACGGAAACGGTTCCAATCGTCCCGGGCACATTGCCTATGAAAAAATCCAACCACGGCACATCAGCTATCATATCAAATTCTTCCCTTAGAGTAATCAAGGGAGTATCTATGAGGTATTCACCCGGTTCTATGAGAAAAGCGGGTTCAGGAGCCGGAAAGTACTGCATCAGTTCCTTGTAGGATATCTGAACAAAGGACCAGCCGACCAGAACAGAGTTGAAAGGATGGTTTCCGAGACCCCCAAAGATTTGCTTCCCAATAAGAACAGCGACAAACGCCCCCAACACAGGCAGCCACCATGGAACCTCTACGGAAAGGACAAGTCCAAGCAGAAGACCTGTAAGCAAGGCACTTCCATCTCCAATCCGCACAGGGAGACCCAGGGCCTTCTGCCAGATGAATTCAGCAGCAATGGCTGCTATCATGGAGATAGCCACAATTTTTAAGGCAGGCCATCCGAAAAAGAACCAGCCGGCAACCAACGCAGGGATAAGGGCGGCAATGGTTTGGAATTGTATTTTCTGAATGGAATTGCCTGAATGCATATAAGGCGAAACAGAGACATAGAATTCAGGGCGTTTCATGATTCCTCCCTTGCAGATATAATCTCACTCTTTCCGAACCGGATGAGTTGCACCATGGGTCGCCGTGCCGGACATACATAGGCACAAATACCGCATTCAATGCAACTAAAAAGGTCCGCTTTTTCAGCCTCTTCGAATTTATCATATTCACAGTATTTCGACAGTTCGTTTGGCAAAAGACGCATAGGGCATGCCCGGACGCAATCCCCACAACTTATGCACGAGTGGTTGGCATAAGGTGAAAATTCATCCCCGGCCTGGAGAATAACGGCATCCATCTCTTGTGTGATGGGCACCTGGAGATCCTGTTGCGCATATCCCAGGAAAGCCCCCCCCACAATGGCTTTGGATATTCTTATGTCCACAGTTAGCAGGCGGCCAAGTAGTTCCTCCAATACAATGCCTTCCGGGGTATGGACATAAACGTCGAGCCCATGAGAGGGTGCTGAAACCTGTACCATTGTCTCGAATGTCGTGGATCCGTCCCTGACAGCTTCAAGCACGCGGAGGGCCGTGATAACGTCTACGACAACAGTTCCGACCATTCTGGTATCCCACGTGGGGCGGGTTACTTCTCTTCCGGTTACGAATTTAACCAGGATGGGTTCAAGGGCTATCGGATACTTGTTGGGACACCTTATGATCTCGACACCCAGTTCTTTCAGGCCCTTCTCGAAATCTCCCGAAATCGGGTAGTCCTTATAAACCGTTAGGATGTTCCTCTTTGCACCGGATACTTTCTGCAGAATCGCGATGCCTTCTAATAAGCTCTTCTCCCTGGTGCTTAAAGCCCTGCGCCGCACAGAAATGCCGGGCTGGCGATCCATACCGTTAATAATGAGTATTTCAATGGGCTGTGCCAGGGACGGCGACTGGTCGTCGGAATCATGCTGTAGTCTTATTTCAGGTTTGGCAATCCTCAACGCCAGGGGCCATGCATGATCATCCACTTCCCTGATACCAGCCTGAGAGATCAATTTGAGGATATCCTGTGCGTCGGTTTTATCCTCGAGTTTTTCGGAATTTGTTTCTTCAGCATCTTCGGAGCGGGATTCAATGACAATCGAAAGCACCATGTGTCCTGAATACCCGAGCCAGGGTTTGATCTCTGAGACAATTCCGGAGATAGATGCACGTAATGGTGGGAGGACACCATTCTGATCCTCGCCAATCTGCTGACCTGCAAACACCCTGTCACCAACCTGAACCAGGGGCGACATTTCCACATGCGGATAACCAAGCGGCAACACAACCTTCCCGGGCAGGGACAGATGCTTGTCCTTGGTAACAATGTTCTCTTGGCGCTTCAAGGCGCTGCTGATACCTCTTATTCGTTTCATTATCACACCCGAAAGATCATAGACCCCAAACTGAGTTGTGATTGTCTTGGGTTTTTAAAATATGGTAACTACTCAGGTGGGTCAGGATAATCGCCTGAGCAGTGAGAAAACATGGTACTTAATAAGTTTGGTCTTTTATAAAAAATCCTGTTTGTTTGTCAACAGATAACTTTTAAATTTTATAGAGGCAATGGCGCAAAGGCACATAGCTTCAAAGGTTCAGGGTGATATTTTTTTTTGCAAGCGCAGAGATTGGGAAAAATAGCCATTCTCGGACAGCCTTCTTGTTGAATCTTGCAAAACATCCACTTGTCTGATACTTTCTCCAAAGTGAAAAATTAACGTCAAGGACCGGGGTTTCCGTGCACTATGAAAAAGTACCTCCAGATATAGGACCTCAGGCCGAGAGGCTACCGGTTGACTAATAGCGGCCATATAGTGTCTTTGGCCTTTCAAGTCAAGCAAAAGCAGTTATAACAGATTTTTTCAGGGGAGAACGAAATGGATAAAAAGGACATTCAGTTTGGCTACACTTTTGATGATCTTGTCTTGGTCCCGGCTCAATCCGCACTTTTGCCAAGCCAGGCAGATACAAGAACAAGGCTGTCACGCAATATCAGCTTGAATATACCGATAGTCAGCGCTGCCATGGATACAGTGACGGGCTACGAGACAGCCATTACCATGGCCAGGCAAGGTGGATTAGGCTTTATACACAAGAACATGAGCATAGAACAACAGGCACTGGAAGTGGAAAAGGTCAAGAAATCTGAGAGCGGCATGATTGTCGATCCTATTACAATAGGACCTGATCAAAAAATCCATGAGGTCCTTGACATTATGGAAAAGTACAGGATCTCCGGGGTGCCTGTGGTAAAAAAAGGGAACCTGTTGGGAATTATCACTAACCGTGACCTCAGGTTTGAAACCAATCTTGATCAAAAAGTTGAAGCAGTAATGACAAAGGAGAATCTCGCTACTGCAAAAATAGGCATTACTCTGGAGGAATCCAAGGCAATTCTCCATAAAAGACGTATAGAAAAGCTCCTTGTGGTCGACGATTATGGCAGGTTGCAGGGCCTTATCACCATCAAGGATATTGAAAAGATAAAAAAATACCCGGATTCGTGTAAAGATTCATTGGGACGTTTGAGAGTTGGCGCTGCCGTGGGGATTGGTCCTGATATGGATGAGCGAATTTCCGGCCTTGTTGATGCCAACGTGGACGTGGTGGCGATTGACACAGCGCACGGTCACTCAGAAAAAGTTATAGAGGCCGTTGAAACAACCAAAAAAAGATTCCCTGATCTGGAGCTAATTGCTGGTAATGTAGCAACTGCCGGAGGGACCAGGGCACTTATTAATGCAGGTATTGATGCGGTGAAGATCGGTGTGGGGCCGGGCTCTATCTGTACAACCCGGATTATAGCCGGTGTTGGCGTGCCTCAAATGACGGCCATCGTGGAATGTGCTGCAGAAGCAAAAAAGTCTGACATCCCGGTTATTGCGGACGGAGGGATAAAATATTCCGGAGACATAACCAAGGCGCTGGCCGGCGGTGCAGATTCAGTCATGATCGGAAGCCTGTTTGCCGGGACTGAAGAAAGCCCGGGGGAGACGATACTTTTTCAGGGCAGGTCCTATAAAGTATACAGGGGAATGGGCTCCTTAGAGGCTATGAAAGAAGGGAGCAGAGACAGATATTTTCAAGAAGGAGAGGACCTTGAAAAAAAATTGGTCCCGGAAGGTATTGTCGGCAGGGTGCCTTTCCGGGGGCCTCTTGCAGAAACGGTCTACCAGCTTGTAGGAGGTTTGAAGTCAGGAATGGGCTACCTCGGATGCGGTAATATCGAAGAACTTCGAACAAAGACAAGCTTCATTCGTATTACGCCGGCGGGATTCAAAGAAAGCCATGTCCATGATGTGATCATTATTAAAGAGGCACCAAATTACAGGCTGGAGTAACCCCAAAAGTTTCAAGTTTTGTGCCTTAAACTGTGTGCCTTTGTGCCTCTGACCCTTTGAATCTGTGCAGTTACAAATAATATTCCGAGACCATAAATATGCATAAACTCTTTTATCCTGAATGTATTGCGGTAATAGGTGTGTCAGAGCGGGAAGTCAACATGGGCCGTCTGATCATGAAAAACATTTTCGAGTTCGGTTACACCGGCGAGGTCTTTCCGGTTGGACGTGACGGCGGAACAGTCTTTGGAAGGGATATCCTGCCTTCAGTCACAGATCTTCCCAAGGGAATCGATGTTGCAATTGTGATAACACCGTCAGCCATCATACCGGAAATAATCAATGAGTGCGGGCACAAGGGAATTAAATGGATTGTTATTGAGTCGGGAGGATTCGGAGAGTTCTCAGAAAGCGGAAAACATTTAGGGAATAATGTCCTGCAGGCTGCCAAAAAATGGGGTATCCGCATGGTCGGGCCTAACGGGCTCGGCATTATCAACATGGACAACTCCCTGGTTACGCCCTTTGTTACTATACAGGGAGAGGCATTAAAAAAAGGGAAAGTGGCGATTTTATCCCAGAGCGGCGGGGTCCTGTTTGGCCTGATCAATCTGCTCGGCAGCAACAACATTGGAGTAAGCAAGGTCGTAAGCATCGGGAACAAGCTGGACCTGGACGAGATTGACTACCTCACCTATCTGATAGACGATAAAGAGACTGAAATTATTGTCCTGTATCTCGAGGGCATCTCCAATGGCCGCAAATTAATGGACATAGCCAAAAGAACAACAAAGCCCATTATTGTCCAGAAGACAAATCGTTATGCCTCAAGCAACCAGATCGCCAGGTTTCACACAGAGGCGCTTGCCACTGACGATCGCGTTGTGGATGCCGCCTTAAAACAGGCAGGAATCGTGAGGGCTCGAACCTTTCGAGAGGTGGTTGATTTTGTAAAGATCTTAAGCATCCCGCCCATGAAAGGAAACAACCTTGCAATTATATCTCGTTCCGGTGGAATAGCCATATCAATCGCCGACTTTGCATCTGAATATGGGTTCCGTCTGAGCTCTTTTTCCGAATCCTTTCTGCGGCATGTACAAGACACGTCCAAAGGGGCGAATGTCATTAAACGCACCAATCCCCTTGATTTGGGAGATGTTTTTGACTTTGACTTTTATGCTGAACTCACCGAAGACATTATGAATGAAAAGGCTGACGGCGTCTTATTCCAACTTGGAACCACCAGCGACATGGAGGTTGAGGCCTCTATCGCCCTGGTGGAAACTTTTGACCATCTTGCCGGAAAATATCAAAAGCCCATCTCCGTATATTTTCTCTCTGATGAACAGAGCACTGCCTACCTCAAAAGAGTTCTTAACTATCCTTTGTTCACTGATCCGGCAGAAGCCATGCTCGCCCTGGCTGTCTCGAGAGATCACTACAGGCAAAACAGAGAAATAGAACAGGACGAGTCTTTTCCTTTGTTTTCAGTGGATGACACAACCATAAGCAATATCCTTGAGAGGGCTTGTAAAGAAAAACGATACCTGGTCTTAAGCGAGGCCTTGGAGATTACAAAGGCTGCCGGCATTGATACGGCCCCGTATGCAGTATGCAGTGACCCTGATCAAGCCATTGAATGGGCAGACCGGTTTGGATACCCACTGGCTTTGAAAATCGACGTTCCCAGCATTGTTCATAAGACTGATATCCAGGGGATTGCCTTGAATATTGCAGACCACCAGGCATTACGTCAGGGTTTCAATACCCTGCTTGCAAGGGCAAGAGAGAACGGATTTGGTAATGGGATAGTGGTTCAGAAGTGGATATCTCAAGGTACGGAAATAATCCTGGGCGGAAAGGTTGACGAGACATTCGGCCCTGTTGGTGTGGTCGGATTCGGAGGGATCTATGCGGAGACCTATAATGATACATCTCTCGGTATCCTCCCTCTGACAGAAAAAGAGGCTGATGCTTTGATAGCGGGACTGATTGGATATCCGGTCCTGACAGGTATTAGAGGACAGGCACGCCGCGATATCCCCGAACTGAGGGGGGCAATCCTTCGTTTGTCCAGGTTAATGGTCGATTTCAATGAAATCAAGGGAATAGACATAAACCCGTTCATCCTCATGGATGATGGAAAGGGAGGATTTGCCGTGGATGCGCGTATCCTCACGGGACAATCCTAATAAATAACGATGTCTGTACTTAGAGTCAATGAGATTTTCTACAGCATACAGGGTGAATCTTCGTATGCAGGCCGCGCGTGCGTCTTTGTCAGGCTGACCGGATGTAACCTGCGGTGCTCTTACTGCGATACAACATATGCCTATGACGAGGGCGACGACCTTGAGATAGATGAGATCATTGACAGGGTAGGATCTTACAAGTGCCGCCTTGTTGAAGTAACAGGTGGTGAGCCTTTGATCCAGGCGGAAACGCCCTCCCTGATACATGACCTTGTTAAACAGGGCTATAAGGTCTTGCTTGAGACCAATGGCAGCCAGGATATCAGCAAAGTCCATGAAGACTGCGTCAGGATCTTGGATATCAAGTGCCCCTCGAGCGGCGAGGAACAGAGCAATGATCTGGAGAATCTTTCAAGGCTGAGTGATCACGATGAGATAAAGTTCGTAATCGGCGATAGGGGGGATTATGACTATGCGGTGACCATCCTGCATCGTGCAAAGCATAAGGCTCTAAGGATCAACAGGGTTTTCTTCTCTCCTGTGTTTGGGAAAATGACCCCCAGGACCCTGGCCGGATGGATTCTGGAAGATCATATAGACGTCAGTTTACATTTGCAATTGCATAAGCTTATCTGGAGTCATGAGAAAAGAGGGGTCTGATTTGGAGCAATCTGTGAAAAAGGGAAAAAAAGCCGTAATACTCTCAAGTGGCGGGCTTGACTCTACTACCACTATGGCAATAGCCGGATCAGAGGGATATGATCTTTACAGCCTTAGCATTAGCTATGGTCAGCGCCATTCAATGGAATTGAAGGCGGCCGAAAAGGTGGCTGATGCACTTGGTGTAAAAGAACACCTGGTATTGGAAATTGACCTGACAAAGATAGGAGGCTCTGCGCTTACTGATAATATTGATGTGCCGAAAGATCGTGGAACAGGAGAAATAGGCCGTGAGATTCCGGTAACCTATGTGCCTGCGCGCAACACAATTTTCCTTTCATGTGCCCTGGCCTGGGCAGAGGTCCTTATGGCATCTGACATCTTCATAGGTGTAAACATGGTGGATTCGAGCGGCTACCCGGACTGCCGGCCCGAATATATCAAGGCATTTGAGCACATGGCCAACCTTGCCACAAAGGCAGGAGTGGAAGGGAAGGGCATAATAAAGATCAAGACACCCCTGATGCATATGACAAAGGCAGATATTATACGAGCGGGCATCAAACTCGGCGTTGATTACGGCATGACCCACAGTTGTTACGATCCGTCACCGGACGGCAGGGCCTGCGGTCGGTGCGAGAGCTGTCTTCTCAGGAAAAAAGGCTTTATGGAGGCCGGCATCCCGGATCCAACGAGATACTAAATCACATGGGGTTAACAATAAAAGGCCGTCAATATTTATCGGTGAATCATCTCCAAAAGACCTGGCAGGATGATAAGGATTCAAGGGGTCAAGGGATCAGGGGTTCAGGAGGGGATAGGAGAGATCGAAAAGCACTCGACACCTTGAATCCTTGAATCCTCGAACCCTTTACATCAACTACCAGCGCCCACTTTTACTCATTCTCCAAGCATGCATTGTCTGATTTCCTTACGTGGAAGTTGGGAGCGAATATTTTCTTTAATGAGCAAGCCTAAGCCCAAAATCCGGCCATCATCGAGGGCAAGGATGACATAGCCCTGGTCCAGATCCAATTGCACAGGGAATTGTTCTCCTTCCAGCAGCCTTGAGAGTTGCTCCTGGTTAATTTTTACTGTTGCTTTTGTGGCAAACGATCCGAATATCTGGATCATCCTGGTTGTGGGTTTCACAAAGCGTCCGATCCTCTTAAACGCCCGTAATCCCACCTTTGAAACCTTTAGCTGAGATGCGGAGATTACATGTGGCCCGTTTCTGATAAGTGTCCAGCTTTTCTCCCTGCTGAATAACAGGTAGTCATCAAACAATTTTTCAGGGATGCCAAACCTCTCTTCCAGGAACGAAAAAAGGTGGTGCCGCTCATCCTCTCTTGCCAATCCTGGCCATGAAGAATCCCACTGAATTGATTCGGTGGGGGTAAAACCTGGCACATCTTTGAGTTTGTTTGTCATACTTTTCATTCTTCCATTCCTGAACCCCTGGCTCATAATCGAAACCAAGGTCAATGGGGAGCAAATCAGCGTCCCGGTTTTCCAGCAGGAAATTGACCACTGATTCGTTTTCATCCGGATTAAATGTGCATGTGGAATAAATCATTTCACCCTGGATCTTCAATAAATCGAATCCCCGTAATAGAATCTTCTTCTGCAAGTCAGGAAGCCTGACCTTTTTCCTGGTCTCCCTGTAGACAGCAGTCTCCTTTGTCTTTCTGAACCTCCCTTCGCCTGAACAAGGCACGTCAGCAAGGATATAATCAAAACGATGTTTCAGTGGAAATTCCTGGGCCTGGTAACCTGTGATAACGGCGTTCAGGACCCCCAGTCTGTCAAGGGTGTGCCCCAGGGCAATATGCCTCGCAGGATAAAGCTCGTTGGCAACTATCAGCCCGGTGTTGTTTGTAAGTTGGGCAATATGTGAAGTTTTCCCACCAGGGGAAGCGCACATGTCAAGGATGTAAGAGTTGTGTCTCGGTGAAAGCGCTATAGAGACAAGACAGGATGTCAGGGCCTGGGGATGGACATAGCCCAGAAAATATTCCAGCAGGTTTCCGGAGAGATTTAATCCCGGCGCATGATATAAGGTGTCGTATTTTTTATTGGAGCTTTTTAGATGGAGCCCGTTTTTCTTTAGCGAATTCAGCAACGTATCAGGCTTGATCTTCAATGTATTAATCCTGATATGAGTGGGAATGGGTTTGCGCAGGTACTCCTGAAACAAGCGAAAATCAGGGATGATTTCGCAATAATGTTCAAAGATTGGTTTCATTATTTTATTGTAACATATGCTGCAGTGTGGTAAACAATAAACAAGCGCAGTTAACCCCTGTTTTTCAATTTCAGATATGCAGGCAAAAGAATATGGCAAAGGAACTCTGGACGGTCTCTGAAATCCTGGAAATTCTCAACATTAACAAAAGATTTCTATCCACTCTTGAACAAGAGGAAATCATTTGTCCTGCTTGCAGTGAGAATGCTTTAGACAAGGTGTTTTGTTTCAATGAACTCGAAAAATTGCGGGTTGCAAAAATCCTTGTTGAGGATATGGAAGTTAACCTGCCCGGTGTTGAGGTCATACTCCGCATGAGGCAGAGCATGATTGACATGAGAAAGCAGTTTGACGCCATTCTTGGAGAACTGGCCAGGGATCTGGAAGAAAGGCTTAAAGCCTGATATCCTTTCTCACGTCCCCCTTATAGCACCTGTCCATCTTTTCTGCCGCTTCAAGGATCTCCCTGTCATCTGTCGTGGGCACCTTGACAATCAGCTTAACCATGAAATCGCCCGCCTTTTTTGTCTTTGGATTGACAGCCCCTTTCCCCTTCAACCGCAATGTCTGACCACTCTGGCTTCCAGGAGGCACCTTGACCTTGAGCTGCCCGTCGATGGTGGGGATGGTGATTGTCCCGCCGGACATTGCCTCGCGAACCGTCACGGGGACTTCCATGAAAAGGTTGTCGTCTTCTCTTTTTAAAAACGGGTGAGGTTTAATATGGATAATCAGGTAAAGGTCCCCGGGCTGACCACCATCTATCCCAGGTTCGCCTTTACCGGCCAGGCGAACCTTTGAACCTTCTTTAACTCCTCTTGGGATCACCACTTTGATATTTTTAACACCGGCGACTCTTCCGGTGCCGCCACATTGTGTGCAGGTCTTTCCGGTTTTTCCATGGCCCTGACAATTAGGACAAGGCTTTGTAAACTGTATGGGCCCTTCAGCCACATTAATACGTCCTGATCCCCCGCATGTCTGGCATGTAGTCATCTGTGAATGTGGGTCTGTCCCGGATCCTTGACATGCCGGGCAGTCCTTGATCTTTTGCATGGATAGTTCAGTTTCAAAACCCCTTAAGGCTGACATAAGATCAATGGCCATGTCATGTTCGATGTCTCTTCCTCTATCGGCCATACCGGTCTTGAAACCGCCGGTTCTCCCGCCGGCGGAGAAAAGATCGCCAAATATATCCTCATAGCTCTGATATCGGCCAAATTCCTGCGCGCCCCGGTCACCTCCCCGGGCTCTCTCGTCGTAGGCACCCCACTGTTTGTACTCCCTTGCCTTTTTAGCATCAAATCCCGCGTTCAGGCCTTCTTCTCCGAATTCATCGTAGAGTTTTTTCTTTTCTGGATTGCTGAGGCAATCATAGGCCATGGATATGACCTTAAATTTCTTCTCAGCCTCCTTGTTACCTGGATTGATATCAGGATGCCATTTCCTGGCAAGCTTTCGGTAGGCCTTTTTTATGTCTTTCTCAGATGCATCTCTTGAGACACCTAAGATCTTGTAATAGTCTTCAGACATTAAGCACACCACACAATCTAAGTCTGTAACCGTTTACAGGTTCGAACTTCTAACCCCTGAACCTATGAACGCCTGCAGAAATTCAGTGTTGGATTTTCATCTTACAAACAGATCTAAGTTACCTGTTCTTGTGTCCATCTTGTCCCCCAGCGATGTCCCGCAGCGGGGGCATGAGTAATCATACTTGTCTCCGTTGGGAAGTACCAGGATGAGTCTTTCCCTTACAGGTACTGCCATCTTGCATCTGGGGCAGTATAGTTCAGTGGCATTAAAATCCTTGTAACTTTCTCTTGTCATCTCTTAATTCCTTGAGGATGCTGAAAGCCATCCGGCTTTGCATCTACGAGCCGGAGGCCCAATCTCTGTGTCTGCCATATAGCCCGAAACCTGCCCCCTGACCCATGTCGTTATGTTTTGTTACGGTTTATCTTCCGATTGCGGTTGTTTTCCCCGTCTTGATATGGTCCTGGCCAGTATTCCTCCCCTTGAGGCCCAATCAATTTGCACCGTCATCCATTCAGGCTCACCGGCCTTATACAGGGTATCGACGATTTCATCAGTGATATATTCCTGCCAGTTTTTCAGGTTTCTCCACATCATCAGATAATCCCTGACGGATTTGCTTTCCAGTATCCTGTCCGCGGGTTTGTACTGTATTGTTACCACACCTTGATCATGCCTGTCCGAGACAGGGCACAGAGACTGGAATTCCGGATATTTCCATTCAATCTGAGGCCTGTGTTCTTTTGCAGGAAAACAAGTTATCTCAAAGCCGTCAGGGGCTTCAACCACTGCATCTTGTGCTGCTGAATAGTCTGTCATAAGTCACCTGTTTTTCTTCTGTGAGCACCAGAACTCAGCAATATCCTATACCAGAAGGAGAAGAAATGTGCAAACCTGATTCTGAATGAAAGCCATTTGCAGCCCCCAGCGCTGGATCTACCAATATGGACCTCTGTACAAGGAACTTGATATTATTCTCTTGGGTGTATGGGTGTAATTTGGGTTTGACACACAGTTGCTTTCATGCTATTTTTTTGAAGATAAAGCGTGTGCTTACCCTCGAGGGGAATTGGTGCTTTTCTTTTAAAAAAGTGAGAATATCCAGACCCTTTTACCTGTTTTGAATCCCGGTTCTATAACACTTAATAATAGAGGTAATCGATTATGAAAAAATTTAAGGTTTATATGCTGTCACTCCTGATAATTTTTGGTGTGGGTTTCGCCGGGTGCTGCGGTGCTCCAGGGGAGGGAGGGAAAGCAGAAGTCAAGGTACAAAAAAATACTACCGGACAGCAGTTGATTGATATTCAAAAGGCACACCAAGAAGGTGCGATTACGGACAAAGAATACGAGAGTGAAAAGAAAAAAATTATAGAAGGAAAGTAACAACTCAATAATTCTGGGTGCGAGTCATTGATTTGCGTTTTCCGACCACAAAGTGCCCCACAGAAGGGGGTACCCCACGCCGATAATACGTCATCGTAGCGTGGGGGCTCTGACCCCAATTTCTCCTTATGCATGCCGTTTCCCATGATCATGTCCCTATTGCATGATGTCATCCCAAAAAGGCTTTGTTCTTGAAAATTTCAAGCCTTTCATATATGTATTTCAATACTCCCAGCGCTTTCATGATATCGGTGCAGATGCAAATGGGGTCGTGCGATGGTGAGATGACTCAGGAAAGCCTTGATCCTTCTCTTGCCCTAACAATTGTTTGGGCTTATTGCTCAATGTTTCCTTGTCAACGGTTTCATTCCCTTCCAACTGGTGACTTCCGGTGTTGGTTGCAAACGGAGATAAACAAGAATAAATGCCTATCCCTTGAAATAATTGTAATAGTGAACCCCTTTCACAAAAATGTGTTGACCTATGCCGGATTCCTTTGATCACGATCACCGCTCAAGTCTCAGCTGTTTTACCGTCTCTTTCCTGGATCGTATGAGCTCCAGGCGCAGTGATGAGTCCTGGATCGCCGAACAACTCCAAGATCCCATGACGCGGTTTGTACCCCTCTGGCGGTCCCGGAATTTCTTCCTGAAGAACGGGGATTCGGGCGCGGCCCTGATGACCTCTGCGGAACTCGGTGATATCAAAGAAACCGCCCGAACCCCCATTCTGTTAGGCAAAGAAAAGGGAGTCGTCTATTTCGCCGTTGACCTGCCTCCTGAAGATGATTTGATGCCGGACAAGATGGCGGATTGGGGCCGGTTTCTGGATCTGAGGAGGATGGGGACCCTGCTGGAAGAATCCCAGGCATCGCTCCTGGCCTATGCACGGGCCATGACCTTTTGGCACCGCCATCACCGTTTTTGCGGCTATTGCGGCGGTCTCACAACAAGCGCCGAGGCCGGGCACATGCGGGTCTGCACACGGGAGTCCTGCGGCCGCAAACACTTTCCCCGCACTGACCCGGCCGTGATCGTCCTTGTCACTTCGCATGACAAGGCCCTCCTTGGAAATCAGGCGGTCTGGTCCGAAGGGCGGTATTCCACGATCGCCGGGTTCGTGGATCCAGGAGAAACCCTGGAGCAGGCTGTAGTGCGTGAGGCCCTGGAGGAAACCGGGATCAAGGTCGAAGATGTGCGCTATCATTCCTCCCAGCCCTGGCCCTTTCCGAGATCCATCATGATCGGTTTTACGGCCCGGGCCGTGAATCAAGAGATCCGTGTGGATCGTACCGAGCTGGATCATGCGGACTGGTTCTCAAGAAAGGATATTGTGCAAGGTCTGAAGCAAGGGACTCTCCATTTGCCCACACGGCTCTCAATAGCCTATCGCCTGATCGAAGGTTGGTTCAACCAGGGGGATTGCGGTTTGTTCCAGGATCACATGAAGGGCGCTGAATCGAATTCAACGCCTGAAAAAAAAATTCCTCGGTTGCTAAAAAAGCATAACTCCCGGCATCGTAAAGCGTAAAGCAGGACACCCTTAACTTTAAATAAGGAATCAAGGAATTTTCCCGAAAAGGATTTGACGGGATTGAATTAAGGCGGAGGTTGACTCATGGAATACTTGACCGCATCCAATATCGTGATAGCCCTTGTGGTGCTGTTGATGATCGGTTGTGTTGTAAAACTCTTCGCCATCGATATCGGGAGCAACAAAACGTTCTATATCATTGCTTTCATAGGTTTGGGCGTTAGCCTGTACGCGTGGAGAAGTGAAAATGTGCAGGTATTGGAAGAGGAGATATAGATGCAATGCGATAATGGATGTAGGATTTAGCTGAAAATATTACCAAGAGTCAGCGGCAGGCTTAACCATATCACTGAGGAGGATCATGGAAAAATTAAAAGGCTTTCAAAGAAAATACCTGAGAGGTCTTGCCCACAGTATGAAGCCCATCGTCTTTATAGGTCAGAAGGGATTGACCCCGGCGTTAGGCCTGTCTACTGAAAAGGCCCTTGATCGGCATGAGCTTATAAAGGTGAAGTTTATTGATTTCAAAGAAAAGGATCAGAAGAGCGAAATAGCGGGCGTTCTTGAAAGTGAGACCGGTTCCGAGGTGGTGGGTATGATCGGACACACGGCCATATTGTATCGCCAGCAGAGCGACCCTGAAAAGCGAAGGATTGCGCTGCCCGAGAGTAAATTAGACCATTAAGAATTCAGTATCCGGATGTGTGGTATCACGTGATGAATCGTGGTAAGCGTTGGGGA
The DNA here is from genome assembly GCA_034660135.1 of Thermodesulfobacteriota bacterium. GTDB lineage: Bacteria > Desulfobacterota > DSM-4660 > Desulfatiglandales > Desulfatiglandaceae > JAYEIR01. Next base: position 9,573 of record JAYEIR010000017.1, on the reverse strand, counting down.
AAGATCTTCGCATGATCCCATCATATCACTCTATCGTGATGAGCGTTCCGCAATCTTCGCACCGGTATACGACTGCACCTTCGTCTTTTGTTTTGACTTCCTCAAAGTCCTGACGCCGTATGCCGTAGACCTCCTGGCACTCAGGGCAGTAGCCGCTCTCCAGCTCCTTTTCGTCAATTGTGAGGTGGCAGTGTCGGCAGCGGATCTTTTTTGCCTGCTTTTTCAGGAGGACAAGTTTATTATGTCTGCATGTTGTCATAAATATGAGGATACAGGATTGCGTTTTTGATCGCAACCCATCCGACAACCAAAAACTTTAAAGATCCGCCAGCCAGTTCCAAAGGTTGTCTGCTCTTGTTAAATAGCGAGGTTTATGTTGGAATTTGATAAATTAACATTGAAGAATGTACTGAAAAACAGTTGTGAAAGTTATCCCAATCGACCTGCTTTCTCCTGGGTTGATGGAGAACCTTATACTTATCTCGACATAAAAGATAAAGTGGAAGATCTCTCTTTGTTCTTGCGAAAACAGGGCATTATTGTTGGAGAAAAAGTTGCCATTCTTGGCGAGAATTCACCCAACTGGTGTATAGCATATTTTTCAATAACCACAATGGGCGCTATTGCAGTTCCGATCCTTACAGAATTTCATGATAATGAGATCCACCATATCATGCGACATTGCGGGGCAAAAGCAATTTTTGTCTCTGAAAAACTTTTTGGAAAGATCGAAGAACTGGAAATAGAAAAGAGCAATACAATCATACTGTTAGACGATTTCAGTATAATTCCACCGGAAACGACCAAAGAAAGGCTGAAACAGCTAATCAGTAGTGGTACAAAAGAATTTGCTAAACTCAAAGAATCTGCCCTGAAAATAGCCGGAATGATACCTCTCGAAGTTCAGGAGGATAATATTGCTTCCATCATTTATACTTCCGGAACCACCGGGCATTCCAAAGGTGTGATGTTATCACATAAGAATATCGTTTTCGATGCAAACGAAACCCTTAAAACTCAAGAAGTTAATGAATACGACCGTCTGCTCTCAGTGCTTCCTCTTCCACATGCTTATGAATGTACGATAGGATTTATTCTTCCATTTATAAAAGGAGCAGCAATATACTACCTGAAAAAACCACCGACTGCCAGCGTATTGATCCCGGCCATGAAAAAGATAGAACCAACGATGATCCTGACTGTTCCATTGATTATAGAGAAAATTTTCAAATTGAAGATACTTCCCGCTCTTACAAAATCTCCACTTTCTCGAGCTCTTTATAAAATTCCATTCATTAAAAAAAGCCTTCATGGAATAGCAGGAAAGAAGCTACATGCTTCCTTTGGTGGTAAACTCCATTTCTTTGGAATTGGCGGGGCATTGCTTGCTCCGGAAGTGGAAAGATTCCTGCTGGATGCAAAATTTCCTTATGCCATCGGTTATGAACTCACGGAAACATCACCTGTGATAGCAGCTTCTTCTCTCGGTAAAACAAGATACCGTTCCACAGGTCCATGTCTTGACGGCATACAGCTTAAAATAGAAAACCCCGATCCTTCTAACGGAGAAGGCGAGATCCTGATAAAAGGCGACAGCGTAATGAAGGGCTATTATAAAAATCCGGAAATAACCCGACAGGTTTTTACCGAGGATGGCTGGTTTAAAACCGGTGATCTGGGAATGCTGGATAGAGATAATTACCTCTATATAAAAGGTCGATTAAAGAACGTGATCGTAGGTCCCAGTGGAGAAAATATTTACCCTGAAGAGATCGAAGGGATCATCAATGAGAATGAATACGTTACGGAATCGCTGGTGTTTGAGCAGGCGGGACGGATCGTAGCGAGGATACACCTGAACTATGAACTGCTGGATCATGAACATCGTAATCTCAGTTCCAATGAAGCTGCAATGAGAAAAATAATAACTGAACTGTTAGATAAGATTAAATCACAGGTTAATTCAAGTGTTTCATCTTTTTCTCGTCTCACAAAGATAATCGAGCAGACCGAACCTTTTGACAAAACTCCAACTAAGAAGATAAAACGGTATTTATATACAGGATAGGTTTTTGGTGTTGAAATGAAACCAGGATATGGCAATTGGCTTACAGGTTTTCAAACCTGTATTCGTCTATGAGCCATCGGGACCCCTTATTGACGAATTTAAAATAGGATATCATATCGATTGTGGTTACGGACTCCTTAGGGGGGTGGTACCCACTGAGCTCCATGGGCATTTCCACTGTGAACAGCACCTCCACTCTGGCCCTGTCCCCATTTATCTCCAGCAATTTTGGGGCATCTATCTTGAACTCCAGGCCTCGTTGTTCGAACGAACGCATTTTTTCTTTTATTATCTTTGCATAGCGTTTCTTGGAGACTGTGAACACGCCGCTCTTTGTCTTGGTCATGATCCTTGCCCCATCAGCATAAAGGGCCAGGATTTTCTTTGTATCCCTCGTGTTCAATGCGTCATTCCAGTCCTGCAGCATCTGCTTGATATCTTTTTCCGCGGTAATCCCTTGGGAGGCCGATTTTGGTCCTAACCGGATAAACAGCTTAACGGTCCGGTCGGGCCGGACAAGCACTTGCCCTTTCCATTCCGTGTATCCCTCCTTGCCGGCAATTACCATATGCTCTCCTGCAGGCACATCGCCAATGATCAGTGCGGTGCTGCTCGCGGTCTTGAAACTGGTGCCGGCCAACCTGAATTCCACACCATCCACATCGCTGGTCACGCTCACCTTGCCGGAAAGGGGCTTTCGAGCCACTATCCTCGGCCGGGAGGGTGCGGCCCGTTTTTCTATTGTCAATGCGGTTCCTGCTTCCTCGACCGGCCTATGGGATGCTATTTCCGGCATGGGCTTGGCCACAAGGATAAAATCACCTTTGTCCAATTTGGGATTATTTATCTTGCCGTACTGGGGATGCTGGGCGGATCGCGAGTAGTTGACCACCTTTTCCTGCAGGTAGGCCCCTATCTCCTGGCCGGTAATGTAACCATCTTTGTTCCTGTCGGCATGCCCATCGCCAACACCCTGTATGAAGACGGTCTTAAAGTAAGATTTGTCCGGCACCTTCTCATCCTCGTTACCCGCGGTCAAAAACTGCCTGACAGGCTTGGCTACTTTTTCCTGGATAAAGGGGGGTGGTTTGGCCCGGCTGATCTGGAAGATGGCCCCTGAAAAGCAGGAGTCAAAGATCATCAGGACGTGCTTGGCCTGGATGCGACGGGCTACCGTCTCTATCTGACGCATGCTGATGGCATTTTCCATAAAACCCATTTCGTCCTGATCCGGGTTCGGGGCGTCTACAGGCACAATGTAACCCAGTTTTGCGCCATCCGCCTCTGCCAGGGTGTGGCCATGACCGGAAAACCAGAGCAAGACGGCCTTGTCCTTTTCACGGCCGGGGCCTGTAATAATGGAATTAAGGGCCTTGCGCAGAGAGCGCCAGTCCGGATCCAGGAGCAGATCCACATGCCAGCCCATCCCTTTTAACAGAGATGCCACTTCCCGTGCATCCTTGACCGGGTTCGGCAGCCTGGGCCAGCCTTTGTCATATGCCCCGCAACCAACGACCAGGGCATAGTACCCCGCATACAGGGGAACGATCTTTGTGCCTCCGGAGGTGGTCCGGGCTACTACATGAACAGCTTTAGGGCTCCGCATGAGGATACCCCCCAGATCAGTGCGGCCGGTACCAGTGGCGGTGACACCTTTGAGGGAAGAGGCAAATTTCTGCGGGCTTAAAGGCTTACCGTTCAAGGTGACCGACCCAGAGTTGTTGAGATTGATTATTCCGGGTCCCACAGCGAGATATGTATGCCTGCCGTCGATGGTGGATAATTCAACCGTTGCTCCCGGCAAGAGCCGATATCTTAATCCGGGTTTTATGTAGTAGTATTCCTCTACTTGCCGGCCGGCCTGGTCAAGAAATTGTCCCTCAATAGCGATCACCTGCAACCCCTGCAGATCCTTGGCCATGAGCGGAGTGTGAAGGACACCGGCCATGAGGCAAAACAGGGCAGTGGATATTAAACGAAATAAAAAGCTCATGCGTTTCCTCCTTTTGGGGCAGGCCCGATTGTTGCCTGTTTCGAACTTCAGTTCGATAATCACCTAAAAAATGCAATTAGCGGTTAGCCGTTAGCTATTAGCTGCATAAAATCAATTAGTTGTTAGACAATACAGTTGCATCAGAGAATGAAGGTTTCAATGCTGCGTAAAGTGTAACTTCTCAAAAAGTCTGGAGTTTACTTGACCCTTAGCGAGTATGGGGAGCTCTTTTTTTATTTATGCCCCAACAGGCTGTTTCCTAATGGGCACTTGCAAAACGGCTTACCTTATGCAGTCTCCTGGTTAGGAACGTGGACGAAACAACTTCCGCAAGTAGGCGCTCGGATTTAGGGTGGATTTGTTCGATCCGAAAGCTCAAAACCACAGGAATAGCAAGACTATTTCGAGGATTTTGAGATTGAGGACCGGACAAAGATGCCCTGAAGCCGGGATGCATAGTCGTGGAAGTTATTTCGTCCACGTTCCTTAACATGATGAATGGGGTAGTAAGCCGTTTTGCTGCGGCCCTGCTGTAAACCATATTAAGGGCATAAAGAAAAAAAGAACTCCCCATACCCACTTTTACCCGAAGTTATTGAGAACTTACCGTAAAGTTATACAAGTACTTGTAGTCTTGAAGCTAACGGCTAATTGCTAAAAGCTAATTGCAGGTTTTAGGAATCATTATAATATCGTAAAAATGTCAACAGGTCTACTTTTTCCTTTGATGGGCGTGGGAGGGAGCTGTTTCACTGAAATCTCTTTCTCCAGCCCGGTCAATGTGTCCCCACTGATTATTATCTCGGTCCCAAACTGCTTGTTCAGCCCCTGGAGACGAGATGCCAGATTCACAGTATCGCCCACCAGGGAATAACTCATCCGATCCTGGCCCCCGATGTTGGCTGCAAGGACCTCTCCGGTGTGAATACCAATGCCGTGCCTTAGCGGGGCGTAGCCCTGTTTGATCAGGTTCCGGTTCACCGATTTCAATCTTGCGCGCATGCTCAGAGCCGCATTTACTGCAAGCCGCCTGTGATCGGGCACAGGCACCGGAGCTCCGAATACCGCTTCGATCTCATCCCCTATGTATTGCAGAACCAGCCCGCCATGCTCCCGGATGGCGCCCGCCATCTCTTCGAAATAACCGTTGATGATCTTGACAACGTCCTTTGGGGGAGTAGACTCAACCATGGGAGTGAAATTTCTGAGGTCTGCAAACAGGACGGTCACTTCTTTCATCTCGCCATCTAATGGTATCCGGCCTGACAGAATCTCGTCCCTTACTTCCCGGGCTACATACCGGCCAAATGTTTCCTTAACTGTGAAATAGCCCTGGAAAAGCCGGACAGAGCTAATAACGACCAACCCTACTATTGCGGCTGAAGGCCTGAGTATGATTCCCCCTGCCAGCCCGGCCACAATCAAGACTGCCAGCCCGGCCAATATCACCAGTCCTGTCACTATTACCTCTATCTGAGAGGCCTTCCGGGTCAATATGAGCATCAGGAGCACTATCAAGGCTGCGGGTCCCATGAGTGAAAAGGTCCAGTGGGGTGCGAGCAGCTCTTTGCCACTTCTCAGTGCCTCCACTACTCGTGCGTGAAACATCACGCCTGGCTCGTCCTTGATTGACGCTGGTGATGGATGCCGGTCCTCAAAGTCAAAGTCAACACCAATAAGTACCACTTTGCCCCTGAACACGGCCGGATCAATTTCCAGGGCCTGTCCGAAGGTCAGGGCAGGTATCTGGGCCGGGTTGCGCCAATCCGGGGTAATATGCTCCGGAGGTGGCCCGTTGATGCCGGCAAGGAGCCATGAAAACGAATATAAGTCCTTGCCTTGTTTGCCGGCAGGGATGGTCAGAATCTGCTTGCGGCAGACCCCGTCCCTGTCAGGAAAGAGGTTGAGGAAACCGTATCCATTGGACCCCAGGATTTTCTGGTAGAGCACAAATGGCTCCCTGATCTGTCCGCTGGAGGAAATACCGTACCCGGAAATTAGACGACAGGATTTTGATGTCTGCTTCAGGGCCTTAAATATGCTTTGGTCATGATCCTTCACGAATCGTACAAGAGGAAACCTGGGCAGCATCATGTCCAGGCCGATTGCCTCTGGTTTGGCGGATTCAATCCGTTCCAGGAGCGGAACAAGGCAGGTTCCCCACAAGGCCATGGGAGTGGCCTCTGTGGAGTAGTCGTTCTCAGTGATCAGGATAACAAGCAGGTCGTCAATGTCGCGGGGCGAGCCAAGAAGCGGGGCTAGAGTATCAAATAAAATGCCGTCCACGCGCCTTCCGAAGTCGGTTGCGGAAAAGGCAAGCCCTGATACGAGGGCCACGACTATTATTATTGAGGAAAGATACCTTTTTCTCCAGACCTTGCGCACAGAGACACCTTCTGAAACATTATGCACATCTTCAGAAATTTGGAAACTCAATGGTAATAGTTTAACTATTTTTTGACAGGATAACAGGATTGACATGATAGTTTTTCCTGTCTGTGCGTCGCACCTGTCTGCGTGCGGACACGCACAGGCAGGCGCAGACAGACATCCTGTTGATCTCTTATTTTAAATCTTTGACCTTACGCTTAATGTCAACCTTTCTTTCTCCAAAATTAAGAATAAGGACTACAGGTTTCCCTGTAGCAACAAGGTAATTAACCAATTGTACCTCATGAGCTTTAATAATTCGCTTAACTGATTTCAATTCTACAATGATAATACCATTAACTATTATATCAGCTACAAATTCCCCTACAATTTCATCTTCATAGTAAACTGTAGTTGTGATATATGCTTTTGATTAACCCCGTTAAATAGGGTTCCCTCCGGGAAATTTAACAGGGTAAACTGGATTAATATCATGTCTATCCTGTTATCCTGTCAAATGCTTTCCCTTTACATAATGAGGTTTTTTCAGTTTTCAAATTTCTGATCTTGTAATACGTGTTAGACCACGCCTTGCAAAGCCAAGACAATAAATGCTGACGGGTCAAGTCAGGATTCTAAGAGAACTCCTCACAATACTTGAGTCGTCTCATTAGACCGAGAGGAGGGATGTGTTCCCTAAGGAAATAATCTTATCTTGTTCTCTCAGCTCTCTGGAGTTCGTTAGCAAACGTCTCGAAAATTTTACAACTTATTGAAGATATAGAGATTTGCTGAGGCTTGGTAGCCTTGTTTCACACATGGAATAGTGGAATGATGTAAATTCGTCTTCTACCGAATGGATTGGATCCGGATTTCTCATTTCTCGCATGCTTTGTCAACTTGATTTCCCCAATACCATTCCGACCATTCCGTCAATTCCCCAAAACCCATTATCCCAGTGTTCCATCATTCCAATTGGGACGAAGCCCCCCTAACTTCAAGCTTTTCCTGATAAGTATAGGGAAACTGGACTTATATGTCAATAAATGGCAATTTCTCCCAAAATCCGCGATTGGTTTTGGGTGAATAAAAAGGCCAACAAAGGGCCAGATGACGAAAAGGGGTATTGCCGATTCATAGAAAACGATTTTTTTGGGCCAAAGCGTTGATAGGCCCGTGGCTGGCTTTTCAAAAAGGATTATAGTCCTTAAGATAATGTTTTTGGGGTTTAGAATATTCGATCCCCGAAGAGATTTTTCCCGTGCGATATCAGGAAACTTGAAATTTGAAACTGGAAACTTGGTAGCCACCTGAATAGTCATATATAGACCAAGTTTCAAATTTCCAGTTTCAAGTATCGGATTCCGACTGCCCCTGTAATTCTTTTTAAAGGAGAATTACACCAACCCCAAAATGTTTTTCTTTAAGCCTATATCACCTCAGTTTCACATTGACTTACCAGGTCTAATCTCCTAATCTCTGCTGCACTGCTGCATAGAACGAAAAGTTCCTGTCATGGTTCCATATTTTTCACATGCCCTCTTCGGGTGTGCGAACGACGGCCCGGTCCCGGCATCGGGCAACGGATGGGCATCTCATGAAGATGTGGTCAACGCCGATTTCGAAAGAAATACCCGGCTCTGAAAAAAGGCTATGGTTCAAGTTTGTTTTTGGCCTTACGGTGGTTTTGGCAGGTTATCTTTCAGGCGCTTTGTCCCCCGTACTGTCGGCCGAATGCATAGAAAGCATTTCTCTCGAAGGGGTTCACAAATTCTCTCCGGGCGATAACCCCATGTGGGCCTCGCCTTCTTTTGATGACGACAACTGGGCAAATGTGCGGGTTCCGGGGGACCTGTCGGATCAAGGGGTGCATGGGGAACGGGGCATGGGCTGGTATCGAATCCACTTTACCCTTGAAGACTCCCTTGAATATGGGGAACCCGCCCTGGCCCTGGGAAACGTGGGAAATGCCGACGAGGTGTATTTAAACGGCGTAAAGATCGGAGGCGAAGGGAGGATTGGCGATGGATTCGTAGAGGCCCCATGGAAAGAGCGGCTGTATCGAATTCCTGCGGGTCTTCTCCATTACGGGGAAGAGAATCTTCTCGCCGTACGCATCATGAATACCTACCGCATGGCCGGAATTTTTGAAGGCCCGGTCTGCATTGGCGATTACAGCGATCTGATTCCCGGGAACCTACGGCTTGAATTTCTGAGGAAGGGAGGCGAGATAGCCCTTTTTACCCTGTCTTTCCTTTTTTTGTTAGGCTCGGGCTTTCTGGTAGTCCAAGGAATTCGAACCCCTGAATACACGTCATTTATCCTCTTCCTCATCCTCTATATTGGTCTGCTGGTTTTAGAGAGCCTCTTTTTTTACGACTCCGGCATGAAAAGCCCGTTTGCGCAACGATCTATTTTCGCCATCAGCAGCCTGCTGCCGGCTTCAGGACTTTTGTTTCTTGTTTGTCTTTACCGGGACCCCATGGGGCTGTGGATCAAAACTCTCATGGCGGCCTCTCTGTTGCTGGCCCTGTTGCTGCTAACCTTTTCTTTCTACAAAGCTTACGCCTCTCTGATGATTGCATGGCTTGTGCTGTTTGGGTTTTCGGGATGTACGCTGCTGTTTCTTGCTCTCAGGGCCTATGTGAGGCGACGGCATGAGTCCGACCCGGAACTGGCCAGCGAGGCCTTCGCCTCGGGCGCCAGGGCCTACCTGCTCAAGGAAAACGCCTTTGAAGAACTCGTCAGGGCCGTGCATACCGTAATGGACGGCTCGATCTACATCAGTCCCGATTTAAGCGCCGGGACCTCGCCTGCCCAAAGCTCGGGAAAAAGCTTGCTCCTGACCTCGAGAGAATCAGAGATCCTCAAATGGATCGTATCGGGGCTCACCAACAAAAAGATCGCAAATACCCTTCATATCAGTGTCAAGACCGTGGATACCCACCGTACCAGCATCATGCGCAAACTCGGCGTTCATAACACGGCCGAGATGATTCGTTATGCCGTCAAAAACGGCCTGGCCTGATTTTTACCTGTAGGTTGGGGTGATGTACGAACCCCAACATTTTTTTTGCATTATACCCAAAAATACAGGATTTACCTGATTGACTTGCCTTGCGGGGTTTGATAGGAAATAGGG
>JAYEIR010000016.1:3550-6862 GCA_034660135.1 Thermodesulfobacteriota bacterium | reverse complement strand
AAGCAAATATCATACCATAAACGCCAAAATTATCGGTCTAACCTTAATGTGTCGATATCGTTAACAAAGACTATTCAGATACAAAAGGCCTTGCCAACCTGGAATTTCGGCAACAACAATTTGTTACAATTTTTGTAAAAACCTTACAAAAATTGTCATCGTTTGACAATTACTTACAGAATCAAGTACGTTTAATTACAAAGGAGCAGGTGGAATATATGCAATCAATAAACTATACAACCTTCCGAAAAAATTTGGCAAAAACCATCGATTGCGTCAATGATGATCATTGCCCTATCCTTATTACACGCCAGCAGGGGAGAACAGCAGTGCTTATGTCGCTCGATGATTTTAGATCATACGAAGAAACAGCATATCTCATGAAGAGCCCCAAAAACGCTGAACGTCTCAATTCTGCAATTGCTGAGTTAGAAGCAGGTAAAGGTATTGAGGGGGAACTTATTGCTGCCTTCTGAAGACTGATTTCCGACCTCCATACTCCATCCATTCCATTCATCCAATCATCCAATCATCCCTCCGTCTTCTGCCCACTGTTCCCTGATCACTAACCACTGATCACTAACCACTATCTGTTCCCCCTGATCCCTGATCACTAACCACTGATCACTGACCCCTGTCCCCTGTCCCTTCCCCTGATGCGCCTTCTGAGTGGGGCTGTGGCTAATTTTGATCTTCGGTATTCAGCAGCCACTTCCATGCAGGTAATGCTTTAACGGAAACTCCCTGGTCAGAAAAATCCTTTTCTTGATTATAGGTGATAATTAAATTTTCTTTGATGCCGAAATATTTCGCGGTAGCAATTAATGACGTTAACTCCCGCTTCAGAGTTTCTTCATTACTTAGGTCCATGCAAACCTGGACAGCCATTGCAGGGCGGCCGCGTTTATCAACAACAATAAAGTCAACTTCCTGCCTTTCTTTTTGAGTCAGATAATAATGGACCCTGTGCCACACGCGGTACAGATTAATAAAGATCATATTTTCAAGTGCCCTTGAATAGGATCCATCCCAGACAAGGCTGTTGCAGTTGGCCATTGCCCAATCCACGGCATAGACTTTTTTGTAATTTCTTTCCTGGTCTTTCAACGAATCAGAAAAAATCGGGGTGAAAAACATCAACCATGAATCTTCCGACCATGCGACATAACTCCTTACCGTATCTCTGCTGGTGCTGAACCCGCTTTGCTTGAGATAGCGAAAAGTGCTTTGCAGTGTATGGGGCTTGCTGATATTGGAAAGCAGGTAATGATACAGTTGAATACACTGTCTGGGTTTGCTGACATTATACCTTTGGATAATATCTTTGAGGATCATGGTGTCGAAATATTCCCTTAACAAGACTTCTTTTACATGTTCTTCAACACCGGATATGGCAGGATACGCGCCCCATTTCAGATATTCGTCAAATAACCTCCTTATTTCAGCCTGGCCTTTTGTTGAGCTGGCTTGGAGGTTAAATCCCTTGAACCGTATGAACTCAGTAAAGGACAGCGGATAGACATTGGAAGAAACGGCCTTCCCCCGAAGTTCTGTGGCGAGATCATGTTTCAGCATTTTAGATGAAGATCCCGTGACAATGACCTTCCAATTTGGGTTTCGTGACAGGTCAATGACATACTCTTCCCACCCGGGGATCTTATGAATTTCATCCAGGATAAACAGCACGGGCGTTTTCAGGTCATTTACCGGATTCAGTTTCAAAAATGTCTGTTGGATGGTTTTGAGTTCTTCAGCGGTCATGGCTGATAAAATAGGGTTGTCAAAATCCAGAAAACATACCTGATTGATGGATTTGATTTTGTTTTGTTTGATCATTTCGTCGGCAGCCTGCAATACCCGGAAACTTTTGCCTGCCCTGCGGGCACCGATAACGGTGGAAACCATGCCGCCCACCGCTATTAGTCTGCTATCTCTTCGAATATATGAAGGAATCCCGAGTTCCCAGAAGTCTTCCAGTTTTCTTTCGATTTCCTGTTCGATCATGGGCCGCCCCTCGCTTATGATTTAGCGACTAATTATTAGCCTTTAAACGATGATATCATGACGAAGCATTAGCCATAAAACCAGCTTTTGTCAAGTGGAAATCCTGAAGTGGACATGCGGTATAGATACAGTGTGACAAGACCACTGTCCCTTCCCCTGACCTCTGTTATTCCTAATCCCCGTAATCTGCGCCTGCCCAGTTAAATCTGTTTTTGCCCTTATTTAACCGGGGTAATCTGCGGGCACTGGTTCAGTTGAATAGGTGTTGAAAACATATTAAATTGAGATAGTTATGAAAACTGGATGCTGAAAAGTTTTTCGGAAGTAAGATGGATATGCCTATTTAGTTCCATGTGTTATAAATCAAAACGAGTATTTTCTTAAAACGATTATCCCCAGCAGGAAGGCGACCAAAAAATACCTTGGAGGAGAAAATGGTTAAAAAACAAAAAAAAATAGACCTTGATGAATACGAAAAAGAAATCCTGGAAGCATACGAAAATGGAAAGCTAAAGCCCTCGGAATCGCTTACTGATTACCAGACAATTGCCCATAATACCATGAAGAAGAACCGCAAGATCAACATTAGGATTTCGGAAAATGACCTTTCCGCATTACAAAGAAGAGCCGCGCGGGAAGGCATTCCTTATCAAACACTAATTGGAAGTGTGCTCCACAAATTTGCCAGTGGATTCTTACAAGAAGTTAGATAACAAGGACCCGGAATGGGTTGACCCTCTTTGGATTGTTGATTGTTGATTGACTTTATCCCGCCGTCCTTACCCCTTTGTGCCTATGTGCCTTTGCCCCTCTGCCCCTTGTCCTTATGCCCCTTGTCCTTGTGCTCCTGTTTTTAATTCGACGTTGGACGTTCGACGTTCGATGTTCGACGTTCATCCCTTTGGATTGTTGATTGACTTTATCCCGCCGTCCTTACCCCTTTGTGCCTATGTGCCTTTGCCCCTCTGCCCCTTGTCCTTATGCCCCTGTCCTTACCCCTATGTGCCTATGTGCCTTTGCCCCTTTGCCCCTTGTCCTTATGCCCCTTGTCCTTATGCCCCTTGTCCTTATGCCCCTGTCTTCACCCCTGACCTCCGATTTACACAAAAAAGTTGACAGTACCCATCAAATAACTTTATCGTATTAACAATCCTATGTTTTTCTTGAGGTAAAAAAATGGCTCCACTATCTAAAAAGTTGAACAAAAAATTTAGTTTTAGACAGGATTGACCGGATTGACAGGATTTTTTGGCCCGGCTTCCGGCGGGGTAAATAATCTTGTAAATCATGTAGATCCTGTTTACCCCG
>JAYEIR010000016.1:0-3450 GCA_034660135.1 Thermodesulfobacteriota bacterium | reverse complement strand
GTAGCTCCGGCAGATGGTACTGGGGGCTAATGTTGTCTCTATTATCGCAGGAAATAACGTTATGTCCGATAGAAAAGAAACCTTAAAACAGATAGCTGAAGGCTTTGACATAGATATTGTCTATGCATTTGGCAGCCATGCAAAAGATGCAGTTAGATGGATAGCCATGGAATTGGCCGAACTCAAGGTTCCATCCTTTTCTGATGTGGATATAGGCGTAAAACCCCCATTTGGGAAAGGACTTTCTGCAAGAGAAAAAGTTGAGCTGATTATAGCTCTTGAGGATTTTTTTTCAGTAAACAGGGTGGACCTGATAGTCATTCCCGAAGCAGACCCCTTTCTTGCTGCCAATATAATCCGGGGGGAGAGACTATTCACCAGGGACGAATATGAAGCGGATGAATATGATCTTTACATCCTGAGGAGGGCGGGAGATTTAGCGCCCTTTGAAAAGCAAAGGATATCCTTTATTTTGGGAGAAGATTTATGAGCCCTGGCAAGATATCAAGAAAATCTGTAGCTGACCGGTTAGAGTGGATTGATAACATGACAAGGCAGATTGAATCGCTGCCGTTACAGACTTATGAAGCATTTACGACCGATAAAAGGAACATCTGGTCGGCTGAATCCTGTCTAAGAAGGGCGATTGAGGCCCTTATGGACCTTGGAAGGCATATCCTTGCCAAAGGTTTTACAACTGGAGTTACCGAATACAAACAAATCGCTTCAGGTCTAAGGGAAAAAGGGGTTTTAGATCAAACGGATAGTGCGAGGTTCAGGGTGTTGGCAGGATACAGAAACAGAATGGTACATTTTTATCATGAAATATCCGACCACGAACTATATGAGATCTGCAAATCCCAACTCACAGATGTTACGTGTTTAACCGAATCAATAAGAGGGTGGATAAAGGATAATCCGGAATTGATAGATTCTAATCTGTAGCCTTTAACCACATTTAATTTGTTGACAACAAACTTCTTTTGAAGTATTCCTTGAAAGTGAAAGGAATAAATTCCAAAGGAGGAGGTTATGAGCACGAGAAGGCAGACATCAATTAAGGTTGATCCAATAGCTTGGAATGCGGCCAAAATTATTTTTAAAGAGTACAATTTAACAGTAACCGATGCCATTAATATTTTTCTGAACCGTGTACGACTTGAGGGCGGATTACCTTTCCCAGTAAAAGTACCGTCAGAAAGATTGAGAGAAGCTATGGGAGAGGCTGATATTAATGATCTAATTAGATATGATAGCATTGAAAATATGATGAATGATTTGAAATCATGAAATTTGGTCTGGCAAGAACAAAGAAATTTAAGAAGTCTTTCAAGAAACTTCACCTAAAAGATAACAATGAAGCTATCTATATCGATGCGGTTTCGAAGCTCTTGAACGGCATTGCTTTGGACAAAAAGTATAATGATCATTTTTTGAAAGGCAATCCTGGGCAATATAAAGAATGCCATTTAAAACCAGATTTATTGCTTATCTACAGGGTCTATAGAGATGAGGTTCAGCTTATTGATATTGGATCTCATAGTGAGTTATTTGAATAACACATAACATAAACAAGTGTTCTCGCAACAAATCGTTCATCCCTTTGGATTGTTGACTGTTGACTGTTGATTGACTTTATCCCGCCGTCCTTACCCCTTTGTGCCTATGTGCCTTTGCCCCTTTGCCCCTTGTCCTTGTGCCCCTGTCTTCACCCCTGACCATGTCGCTGCAAAAACAGATTGACTTCCAAAATCAAGCGAATTATTGTAATTTTATATGGAGGAAAGATACTTCTATAAGCGTGAAAAGGTGGCCAATTTACTCTTTGACTCCCCGCTGCTTGCGGCGTGGTAGTTCATTAAGGAGGTGGTTTTTGTGAACACCAAATTGACATTAAGGTTAGATGAAAATCTCATTAAATCAGCGAAACGATATTCATCTCAGTCAGGAAAATCTCTCTCTAATATCGTGGCAGATCTCTTCTCAATAATAAAAAACCAGAAATTAGAAGAGGAATATCCCTTGACCCCTGCAGTAAAATCTTTGAAAGGGGTATTGAAAAACGCCTCATTTTCAGAAGATGATTACAAAAAATATTTAGAAGAAAAATATTTATGAAAATATTATTCGACACAAATATCATTGTCGACGTTTTGCTTGACCGCAAACCTTTTGCCCAGCCTGCGTCATTTTTATTATCAAAAGTTGAACGTTCTGAAGCAATTGGCTTTCTTTGTGCAACAACAATTACAACAATTCATTATCTTGTAGCAAAAGCAACAAACAAGAATGAGGCTATCAAGAATATTCAAGTACTCCTTTCATTGTTTGAAATAGCTCCTGTAAACCGCTTAGTTTTAGAGAATGCACTCAATTCCAGGTTTGCAGATTTCGAAGATGCAGTTTTGCACGAGGCAGCCTGCCATGTCGGCGCAGAATATATTGTCACGAGGGATATTTCCGGTTTTAAGGAATCAAGAGTCCCGGTTTATACGCCTGGAGAATTTATCAACATGTTAAAATCTCTTGAAAATAAAGAGGGTTGCTGATGATGGGGGTAACACTAATTATTGTCTGAACGAAAATCTCGAAATTTGAAATGCCCAACATTGTTCATCGGCTTATAATCAGTTCGAGTCGTTTGCATTAACCCAAAACTCAAAACTGTGCCTGAACGGGGTTTTCCTTCAGGCACTATTTATCTCCGGCCTCCGTCTTCCGTCCTCCGTCCTCCGCTCTTTCTTTTCCATTCGACCTGCCCGCAATGCCTTTGTGTGATATTGGCAGAATGTCCTCGTGTTTAAGCCCGGTGACAATGATCGTACCGCCATCGTTTGTAATGCATGTCAGGCGGGTGTTCGATGTTGGAAGTTCGATGTTCGATGTTCATCCCTTTGGATTGTTGACTGTTGACTGTTGATTGATGATTGAAAAAACCCTGATTTCTGATTTCTGACTTCTGTCCCTGTTGTTGCTCCTTGTTTTTCATTCGATGTTGGACGTTCGATGTTGGACGTTCATCCCTTTGTGCCTATGTGCCTTTGCCCCTTTGCCCCTGTCTTTACCCCTTTGCCCCTTGTGTTGCTCTTTGTTTTCCATTCAATGTTCGATGTTGGAAGTTCGATGTTCGACGTTCATCTCTTCCCGCTCCTTCTCCATCTCATCCTTCAATTCCACCAACATCTCGCTAAACACAGCAGCCTTTTGAGAGTAGATCTCATATAACCTGTTTAAGACCATCTTTTTGTAAATATGTATATCCTGCCTTTTTTCCTGCTCCGGACTAAAACCTTTGATATACTTGTTAAGATCAGAGGCCTTTGCATGTCCAACAAACTCTTGAATAGATTTCTCTGCCTGGGCGTCTCTTCCGGATCGATAATAGATTTCTGCGAGGTAAAGGCGTACTTTCGGGTCATGATTTTTTAAATGAATGGACTTGTCAAACAG
>JAYEIR010000015.1:0-6939 GCA_034660135.1 Thermodesulfobacteriota bacterium | reverse complement strand
TATTGGGCGGGGACGGCATTATATCGGAATCGGGGGTGCGGAATGCGGAATGCGGAATGGAAGGTCAGCCCTATACCGGGAAAAGAGAAGAGGGTTTTGCAGACCTGAAAAGGGCAGGGGTTCCTACCATTCCGGTTTCAGAAAGGCATGATGGATTCCTGGAGGTTGACCTCTGTTTTAATGATGATCAGGCCATAAAAGAGGCAAACAGGTGCCTCCAGTGTGATTTGGAGATAAGCCTGGCTCAAAGGCTTGCCAATTAGAGCAAGTTCCGGCTGAGGGTGATCTTTGTCCCCACGCTGTTGAGTCTAAAGGAAGAAGGGAATTCCTGGGAAAACCTGTGAATGGCATTCCAGCCGGTGCAATGCATGGGTACAATAATCTCAGGAGCTATTTTTTTGAATTCTTGAATAGTTTTTTCAATTATCTGCTCATAGACCGGGCCGGAAAGATGGAACCCGCCCAAGATCGCATGAATTTTACTCACTCCTGTAATCTTCTCCGAGAAAATGACCGTATTGATAATTCCGGCATGACTGCAACCGGCAATAACTACCAAACCCTTACCTTTTAGATTTATGACAAGAGACTGATCATCTAAAATACGATCCGGTTCATTTTTGCCATTTTTTTCAACGAATGCATTGGGCATTCCCTTTTCAAACTTAGTGATACGTTCCACCTCACCTGTCACCATGATCATATCATTTGCCATGAGTGTTGGAGTTTTGGTCTCAAAGAGCTTGACTGTGGTATGTGCAAGGTCATCTCTGATTAGGGTCCGGGGCATACGGAGTCTTTTCCCGTCGGGTGCTTCCACATATCTGGGGAATAGAAATGCATCCGGATGAACCATTAGTGGAATGGGATTGGATATTTTTTTGATGAGCGGATAAAGAGAACCGGTATGGTCCATATGACCATGGCTCAGGACAATGGCCTCTATCGCGTCAGGCACTATTTCCAGGAGTTCCATATTGTGGAGAACGCCAAGCCGGGTGTAGCCTGTATCAAAAAGAACCGTATGGGTTTCTTCCCCTTGATACACATTAACCAGAAGACACAGACCATGTTCTGCTAACAGGGCATCTGTGGGGATTTCTTCGCCTCTGGAATTCGGTGGCCGTGTAACATTTGCCGAACTTACAAGCAGAACATCCACATAGTTGTCAATGACGGTTATGACCTCAATACGATCAACTTCTCTTAGAAGAACAAGAAAAGGATTCTCCATGTTTGCCCCCTTATTAAAATGTTTTAATCCAGCACAGATATCCTTCCCTGAAGTTCCTCAAGAGATAGAAGGTTCCCAGGATCAGACTCATAACTCTTAAGCCTTCTATCCAATTCCTTCATGTGACTTTCCCGGCAAAAGCCATATTTAAAAACAGTATATTTGAATGGCTATGCTATTATTGAGTTTTACGAGTCTTTTCTCTAATCCCGACTCGTCGGGACAGCCTATCCACCTGAGTAGAACTGAAGAGGAAGTTAAAGAAAAGGAGGCAAGCTGCTATCGGTTGAAACCGGCAGTAGCTTGCTCGTACATACGTCGGGTTATCTCTTTACGACAAGGACAGGCTTTTTAGCTCCTCTAATCACTTTTTCAGAAACAGATCCAAGAAACATTTCCTGGATATTACTCAATCCATGAGACCCAATGACAATAACGGAGACATCTTCCTCCTCTTCCACCCTCAGTATTTCCCTGAATGGAATTTCCTTCTCAATTCTTACTTTGACCTTAAAACCTTTTTCCTTCAGTTCCTTCTCTATTAAACTTATGTCTTCTGCCGCTTTTTCTTCCCAGCCCTTTTCAATTTTCAGGAAATCTTTACTGGTATACATTGCCAAAGCGTTGAGGCTGCTATTGTCAATGACATGCAAGATTATCACCTCTTCCGAACCAGCATCCTTTAATTGCTTGACAAAGTCCATAGCCCTCTTCGATACATCTGAAAAATCGGTTGGATATAGGATTTTTTTAAACATTTTTGCACCTCCTTTTGGATTATCAGTTATTTACACATTTTTGCCATCTACCAGAACCCACAATATAATCTCACATATTCTAATCTCAATCAATAAAAAGTAACAGCTCAATAACTATCGGCATACGAGATCCCTTTTTTAAACCGCTAATTTTTGAGCTGTTACCTTTGACACCATTTGACACCAAGTGCTCTTTTTCCTATACTTCTTCAGTAAAGGTCTCAGGTTCTCATTTCAAGGAAACGATATTGTTTTTCATCAGAGACAGATCCATAAAAATCCATTTCCTCATTCCTATTCTTATCTTCTTGCTTTCGTGTGAGTCCATGGCACCCGGAAAGCACCCTAAGTCCAGTTCCAGGCAGTGGATCGGAAAATACAGAGGGCCTATTACTGTTGCCGTCCTGCCGTTTATCAATGAGACACAGGAGAAAGACATCGAAGATCTTGTAAGAAGAAATTTTTACAATAATTTCAGCTCTAAGAATTACTATGACGTGGAGCTTGGTGAGGTGGACCAGATCCTTAAGTCTTACAAGAAGGATTTCCCAAAGGCCTGGAGGAGCCTTTCGCCGTCCTCCCTTGGGCAGATGTTGCAAGCGGACCTGATCATCTACGGAAAAGTCAGAGACTTCAATAAATATTATGTGGGTATATATTCACAGATCTGCCTGGAATTGGATGTGGTGATGGTGCAATGTCGTAACGGTCAGGTTGTGTGGGCCAAGCGGGTTATCGAAAGGTCTCATGATGGTGGCATTCCTTTCACTTTCCTTGACATCATCCCCGCTGCTATTAGATCCGGCGTTCATTTGAACAAGGAGGGAACCCTCCATCTGATCGACCGCCTTAATAGGGAACTCGTTGCGCAAATCCCTGAGCCGCCATGCACGTCACTCTCCGGTTCTCAAATTGATGTCCAAGTGGCCTCATTCTTGGAAGAAGGCTTGGCCTTCAAGACCCTTGAGGAACTCAAGGAAAAGGGCCTTAGTGCTCGAATTGAGAAGGTATCTTTAAAAGGCGGCCATTGGCACCGCGTTCTTATTGGACCTTTCTTTCACGTTTCTGAGGCCAGGGAAGTGAAAAAGAAAGTCTTGCAATATTCCAGATTTCGACCCATTTTTATCCGTCATATCCCCACCCCGAAGACCAACAAAGGATCCATGAAAGGAGTATCCAAATGAAAAGTTATCGCAAGGAACTCTGGTTCAATGTCCCCAACAGGCGGGGATTTCTTAATATTACACCGCAGGTGAATGGATGCCTGAGGGAGAGTGGGATCAAAGAGGGACTGGTCCTTTGCAATGCGATGCATATCACGGCATCTGTTTTTGTGAACGACGATGAATCCGGGCTCCATCACGACTACGAAGTCTGGTTGGAAAAGATCGCCCCTCACGAGCCTGTCTCTCAATATCGACATAATGTTGGTGAAGATAATGCGGATGCCCATATGAAAAGGCAGGTCATGGGCCGCGAGGCGGTAGTCGCCGTAACAAATGGTAGCTTAGACTTTGGGCCATGGGAGCAGATTTTCTACGGGGAGTTCGATGGCCGCAGAAAAAAAAGAGTGCTTGTCAAGATCATCGGAGAGTGACCTGCAATTCTGATTATGGTTTTTAGGGACGTCCTTAAATAATCCAACAACTTAACCCTTGAGTAGATAACCACTTTCTTTCGCTATTTCCTCTCCCCTTTTTACTGCGTAACTCACTGCCGGGAGTATCAAGTCGGGCTATCCTGGGCATGACTACAAATTATTCTTACGATTCTATGTTGTCAAGTTATTTGATTGTTTAAGGACGTCCCCCTTTCCACGGCGCTCACAACATAATGACCCCACATCAGCCCGTCTGTTGAGGCATATCGCTTAGAGCGGTGCGGATTATTTCCAGAAAAACATCCGGCTCAACCGGTTTGTCGAGCCAAATATCAACCGGCAAATATGTTTCATCCGGCGCAAAGCGATAGCGCACTTTTTTGACCTCGTGAATACCGCTGAGCATAATAATCGGCAGCCTGAGGAGTTTCATGTCCTCCCTGATTTTGCGAGCCACCTCAAAACCTTCGTAGTCGGTGTTCATCATAACATCCAGCACTATCAGGTCGGGCTTGTCATTTTTGATTTTCACCAGCCCTTCTTCTCCGTTCAGTGCACTCAAGACTTCGTAGCCGTTATTTGTCAGAATAATCGAGTAGGTATCAATCAAATCAGGGTCGTCATCAATTATAAGTATTTTAGCCATACCTATTTCCCCTTCTTATTTTTTGGTTTTCATAAAAGCCATTTCAGCCGCGTTCACAACCTGATAAGCTATCGGCGAAGCCGTAAGCGCAGGGTGTGTGCCAATCTGGAAGACCGCGATGTCGTCAATGGTCATCTTCTTCTGAATGCAGGCGCTCATGACATTTATCAACTCGCCTACGACACTACCGCCCATCATCTGTGCGCCCAGCAAAACACCGGTGCGGCGTTCGAATGTCAGCTTTACCTTTACATTCTCAGCGCCGGGCATAGTGCCGGGATGACGGTTCGGCCCTTCCGCTTCGCCGATAACGAAATCGTATCCGGCCTCTTTAGCCATGCTTTCCGTAAGACCAGCGCACGAAAGAGCGAAATCACCGATGGCCGTGCCCCAGACACCGATTGTGCCGATGTTTTCACGGCGCAGGCCGAAGAGATTGGCTCCGGCTATACGCGCTTCGGATGCAGCGATTGACGCCAGTTTGAGGGGCGAGGAGCGTCCGCCGAAGAAGGATACCTTCTCAGCGCAGTCGCCGCACGCGAATACATCGGGGTCGGATGCTGCTAAGTAACGGTTTACCTCAATAGCGCCGGTAGGGCCGAGCTTAAGGCCGGATTTCTTGGCCATCTTGACATTGGCTACAGCACCTATACCCATGATGACCGCGTCCGCCTTGAGTTCTTCGCCGTTGCCAAGCTTTACCGATTCGACTTTTTTGCCACCCGCGAATTCCAGAACTTTAACGCCGGTCACAAGTTTAATGCCGCGTTCGATTAGGACCTTCTCGGCTTCCACTGCAAATTCTTCGTCGAAGGCAAGCATGAGACAATGCGGAAGAAGCTCGACTATGCTTACATTCTCGACACCAGCCTTCTTGCATTCGTCAGCAAATTCAATGCCGATGAAACCGCCGCCCACGATAACGAGGTCTTTAACATCCTTGAGCTTGCCCTGAATACCCCGCAAAAGCTCTACATCCTTATGGATAGCCCAGACATTCTCCTTGTCAAAACCGGGAATGGGGGGCATCGCAGGCAGAGAGCCGGTGGCCACGATGAGCTTTTCATAAACGACCTCATCGCCGCCCGCAAGCTTGACCGTTTTGTTTTCGGTGTCTATTTTCTCCGCTTCACCCACTATCAGCTTGATTTTGTTTTTATCCAGCACTGCGTCGGGAACCAGATTCTTTTCCGGAGTACCAACGGTTCCGAAAATATATGGAATACCGCAGGGGATAAGAACCTTTGCTTCCTTGCGAATGATAACCACACTTTTCTCCGGGTACTGGCGGTGTGCCGTAATTGCAGCCGTTAGTCCGGCCGCGCTGCCCCCGAGTACAACAACATCTGATTTCTCTGTAGCCATTTAAAAACGCTCCTTCTTTAACTTTATTTACATCATATCACACTAACCTTATTAATCCACACAAGTCTAATAAAACATAAAAAATTGTCAAGGAAAATCGTAACCGTTCACGGGCAATCATAGCTCCATTTTAAGATTTTCCGCCTCACAGTGATTTTTTTTGAGGTAACCGTTCACAGGTTCAGGGTTCAACGTTCAGGGTTAAGGACAAAGAAGGGATTGAAGACCCAAAGTCCTCGTTAAAAATGCTCATTTTCTCAAGTAATTGCCGGTTTGTCTCCAGATTTTGGGTTAGGCCTGACGAAACTGACGTTTTTCTCGTAAACACGCATCCCAAATACAGGCCAGGGACGAGAATGGAACCTTTGAACCCTGAACCTTTGAACCCGTGAACGGTTACAATATTTTTAGCTATTTTGATTTTAAGTTATCATCAGATGATAACAACATCAAGGCCTTTTGTGGAAAATGTGTTCTTGGTGATGAGACGGATTATTGCAAAATTATCTTCAAAAGCATTGAACGTCCCAAGGGGCGGGGAATAAAACCTGGATCTTCCTCTACCCTTTATTCAAAACATCCTGGTGGGTAGCCAACAAATAAGGGCCGGTCAAGGAACTCCATATGTATTTGGAGAGGGTGAATGACCGACATCCGGGATATCATTCAATCATCCATTTTTGTCAGGCAAAGAAGGAAGCTGCAGAAGCAACAGATCAGAGATCTGTATGGACAAAGATAGAGCGGAAAAGTGTCTGAAATTGATCTTTGTTTTTCATTCGACCTGCCCGCAATGCCTTGGTGTGGTCTTGTTAGAATGTCCTCGTGTCTCAGCCCGGTGACAATGATCATGCCACCATCGTTTGTGATGCGTGGCAGGCGGGTGTTGGACGTTGGATGTTCAACGTTCATCTTTTCCCACCAGCATCGCCTCACTAATATTCACCCGGCAGCCCCTTGAGTTCCGCAAGGGAGAATACAGGGCCGTCCTTGCACACGTACTTATCGCCGATATTGCAACGACCGCATATGCCGATGCCGCATTTCATGCGCATCTCGAGGGAAAAGATGATCCTCTCAGGAGGAAAGCCAAGCTTTTCCAGGACAGGCTGGGTAAACTTGATCATGATTGGCGGGCCGCACACAATAGCGATGGTATTGTCTGCACTTGTGATCTTCTGTTCGGTTATGGTTGGGACAAACCCGATGTTGTATTTCCAGTCAGGATCATCAGTGCCGTCTACCGTGATGTGCATATCGATGTCATCCCTTTTTTCCCATTCAGCCAGTTCATCTCGATAGAGCAGCATCCCTGGGTTCCTGGCACCATATACCA
>JAYEIR010000014.1:10197-27417 GCA_034660135.1 Thermodesulfobacteriota bacterium | reverse complement strand
TATCAGGGGAAAATCATGAATTTGCGTACAAAAATCCTGTCCGGATTCTTGATCTTGATTGTGATGCTTTTTATGGCCGGTGTGTGGTCAATATACGAATTGACTTTTATGGGATCATCTGTTCAGAGGCTCCTGGATGACAACTATAAAAGCATCAATGCTGCAAGAATAATGATCGAGGCTCTTGAAAGAGAAGACAGTGCGGTACTGCTGGTGATTTCCGGAAAAAGAGAACAAGGGAGATCCATAGCAGATTCTGCTGATAAGTTGTTTCAGCGGGGATTCAAAATCGCCCGGCAGAACGTGACAGTAGATGGGGAACAAGCCTGCATCGATGCTATTGAGTCAAAGTATGACGCATATAAGACTCTGTGGAAAAAATCCACTGACGGTACAAGGAACGGAGGGAATCTCAACTGGTATTTCCAAGAGGTTCATAAGGCCTTTCTGGATGTGAAGCTGTTTGTTAATAAACTCATGGAGCTTAATGACCATACTATGTATCAGACTGCGTCAGATTTGAAAAGCCGTGCCCATAGAGCAATAATGCCTGGAATCGTTGCCATCTTGAGCGCGGTCGTTTTTTCCATAATTTTCACGTATTTTGTCAATTTTTATGTGGTGACTCCCATGGTCAAAATAGAAAAAGGCGTTCAGGAATTTATTGAAAGCGGAAAGCCATTTGACGTCAAGATAGAAACCAATGATGAATTATATCAGATGACATGTGCAATTCGAGACGTATGCGCACGGGCACGTGCTTCTGAGGCAATAAAATGAGGCCTCATGTTATTATCAGATATATCGGACTTGTTCTGCTGTTCAATGCGATCTTCCTGTTTGTTTCCTCTGTCATATCCGCATTTCATTCGGATTCCGCGTTTTTTCCTCTTCTCTACAGCGCCATAATCACAGCTCTTTTTGGCGTTTTCCCCCTGATCTTTGTGCCGTCAACTACGAAGATAAGTAATAGAGAAGGCTTTGTCATTGTAATATCCAGCTGGCTCTTGTCCTGTCTGGTGGGCAGCATTCCATATATTCTATGGGGAGGCGAATTTACATTTACAAATGCCTGGTTTGAAAGTGTGTCGGGCTTCACCACTACAGGATCAACCATTCTCACAGACATTGAGGCTCTCCCGCGTGGATTGCTGTTCTGGCGCTCGACAACAAACTGGATCGGTGGCATGGGCATTATCATATTTGTGCTTTCGGTATTGCCCTTTATGGGGTCGGTTAGAATGATCTTGTACCGAACTGAAATGTCCTCTCTCGCTATGGACAACTTCCATTACAGCACCCACAGGACCCTGAAAATATTGGCAATCGTTTATGTGGGTTTGACACTGCTTGAGGCAATTTCATTATTATTTTGCGGAATGGATCTGTTTGATTCCATAACACATTCTTTCGCAACCATTGCCACGGGAGGCTTTTCACCTAAAAATCTGAGCATCGCGTATTACAAGAACACTTCCATAGAAATTGTCATAATGGTTTTCATGATCCTCTCAGGTATTCACTTCGCCCTGCTTTTTGGCTGCATTTTTGGAAACTTCCGTGATATCTGGAAATCTTCAATCGTGAGGTATTACCTGCTGGCACTCGTGATTGGCATTACCCTTACAACACTCAGTATCCATGGGAATCAATTTCACAGTTGGACAGAATCTCTCCGCCTGTCAGCATTTCAGATTGTTTCCCTGGGAACTTCCTCTGGCTTCGCCACCACAGATACATCCATTTGGCCATCATTTGCTCAGGTCTTGATGATCTTTTTCACTCTCCAATGTGCATGTGCCGGATCTACCTCCGGGGGAATAAAGGTTGATAGAATAGTCATTCTCTGGAAGACGATAAGAAAAAAGATCAGGAAGATACAACACCCCAGCGCTGTGATAAAAGTGAAAATCAACGGCGCCATAGTTGATGATGAAATGATTGAAATGAGCGTTGTTTTTATATGCTTTTATCTCGGTGTTGTTTTGATTTCAACCCTTTTGCTGACCGGGCTTGGTGTAGATGCGCTTTCCGCGTTTTCCGGCTCTGCCGCCACTATGGGAAATGTCGGGCCCGCTTTTGGAACGGTAGGTTCAATGAGTAATTTCAATCATATTCCAGATGCCGGCAAATGGATATTGACAGCCAACATGCTGCTTGGACGGCTTGAGATATTCGCCCTGATCATATTCTTTATGCCAAGTTCATGGCGATGGACAGGAAAGTAACTCATCGGCTCGCAAGTCATCCGGGCTGATGCTCTTTCCGGAGCAAATCGTTTACGGTCTTAACCGGATTAAATGTTATTTCCGGCACATCTACAAACAGGCTGATCCAGTGGGCCATGGCCCCGTTCCACAGACCTGGACGTTCCAGGGCCTTTAGATCCTTACCCTCTTTTGATTTGTAAGAAATAAAAACTGCGTTTTGATCAATATATTTTCTCAAATCAAATGGTCTCCCCTGACAATCGCGAACGGAGCACACAAGATCTACGGGACTAAAGTGGGTAGAGGCTGATAGAATGGCCTGCTGCTCTTCGGAATCAGGCTCTATCTGTGCGCTCTCTACGAGCTGGAGAGAGATTTTGCCGTTCTTGTCTTTCACCCAGAATGGGCCGCCACCCGGTTCCCCTTCGTTCTTCACCATACCGCATACCCTTATGGGCCGGTTGAGTTTTTCAATGAGGAACTCCCTTTTTTCGTCCGGGGAGAATTTTTCTGTAAAGGAAGGCACTGTTAGAAGAAGTTCGC
Organism: Thermodesulfobacteriota bacterium; assembly: GCA_034660135.1. Classification (GTDB taxonomy): domain Bacteria; phylum Desulfobacterota; class DSM-4660; order Desulfatiglandales; family Desulfatiglandaceae; genus JAYEIR01. The sequence goes on along the minus strand of JAYEIR010000014.1, from coordinate 24,664 downwards.
CCTTCAAAAATGACGCTACCTCGTCAAGGAATAATTTATCTGTTGTGCCTGATAACAGTCTTTGCATCATGGCAAAGATCTGCTTTCGAACTGTAAGAAGATAACCGCCAATGATCTTTTTCCATTTAAAGGTCTCGAATTTGAGGCGGTCAGGCACGACATTGTCTATGTTTTTAATGAATATGATGTCCCCCTTCAAATCATTAAGGTTCTCTATTAAGGCGCCGTGGCCCCCCGGCCGAAACAATAGTCGGCCATCTTTTTGGCGAAAAGGGTTGTTGTTAAGGTCAACTGCAATGGTGTCCGTGGATTTTTTCTGAATGGAGAAGGTCACATGGAATGACACCTCATATTTGTTTTCATAATAGGACTTAACCCTTCTAAAGAGATCCTGGAATTCTTCCATATGTTCCGGGGAAACAGTAAGGTGAAGAAAACATTCCCCGTTTTGGTTCAGGACATAGGAGGCAGCTTCAACCAAGTGCTCTTCGAAGGCGCTACGACTTCCGTCCGGATATTCATGAAATTTGAGAAGACCCTTCGGCAGATTAGCATAGTTGAGCCCTTTCTCGGTGAGCAGAAAACGGATAATCTCTGTGAAGCCGCCAATTTCCAGCAAGGATTCAATCCTAAGACCATGTTCGGAGATAACAGATTCCAGATCCTTGAAAAATGCAAATTCCTTTATGCCATCCATAAAAGTCAGGAGTTCCCGGGCATTTTCCCGGCCAGCCCGGGCCTGGCTTGCAATAGGTTCCCTCATGATCTCTTTTTCTTGTTTCATAAACCAGAGAGGTGTCCTGAACATACGGGTTGCTGCTCCTGAAGCAGGGACAAACTTGATGCAATGGTGTTTTAGGGCCTCAACCTCATAAGTTTCTGTAAAAGCGTGTATTTCTTGTTCAGTAATCGCCTTAATGCCATCCCCCGGCGTACATGGACGGAGTAAGTTCTGATAAGGCGGAGACATCTTAAAAAAACCAAGATGCTTCTGCACCTCTTCCAAGGTAAGTCCGTGATCACTTATTTGTCTCAGGTCTTTGTCACTAAAGGCGTCTTCGCGCATGGGTACCTCCCTGTTGCTTCTTTGTTATTATACTTTTTTTCCAATAAACGTGAGAAAAATTTGAAAATCCCGGGTCAACTCTTCAATCCTGACCCCTGGTATCTGGCACCTGTGAACTGTTGCGAACAAAGCTCTTAAAGGCGATGGTTTTTCTTCCATACCTGATGAACTCGTAAAAAGTTAGATGCAGGCTTTTCCTTGCTGCTAACCAGTTGATATTGCTGCTGATCGGTTTCAATTATTGTGAATTTTGCGCCTTTTTGCGGCTTCATCATACTTGGAATAGACAACAAAAAGCGAGTTTTTTGTAGAAAGTTGAAAAAATATGCCTATTGTATTAAGATAATTATTGGTAATTTTAACCTGAGGAAATTTGGATCTTAATCTGCATTTCCACCTGAAAACTAATTTTGATGAACTCATAAAAAGCCGGAAAGCACCCGTTACAGTCATTCCCGTGAAAGCGGGAGAGACGGCCTTGGAGGTTTTTTACTGGTTCATCAATTATTGTCCGCCCAGAAATGGCACTAACCGAGTTTCACGGAGGTAATATCAAATTGAACCCTTTTTATAAAAATCTGGCTCTTTGGCTCGTGATCAGCCTTATGATGGTCATGCTGTTTCAAATATTTAAGCATCCGGACAGGGGCAGCTCATCCATAAGTTACAGTGAGTTTCTCAGCATGGTTGAAAATGAGACTGTTGATCAAGTCGTAATTCAGGGAGACCATATATCAGGTTTTACTGCACAAGGGCCATTCAAGACATATGCGCCAAAGGACCCTGAATTGATTAAATTGTTGAGAGACAAAGGGGTCAAAATATCCGTAAAACCTGATGAGAGTTCCTCATGGTTCCAGGTCTTTCTGTCATGGGTGCCCATGCTTCTGTTGATCGGCGTGTGGATATTCTTTATGCGCCAGATGCAGGCGGGCGGCGGTAAGGCGCTATCTTTCGGAAAGAGCCGGGCCAGGCTCATGACCGATTCCCAGGAGAAGGTCACCTTTGATGACGTTGCAGGCATTGACGAGGCAAAGGATGATCTGGGGGAGATCGTTGAATTCCTCAGGGACCCTAAGAAGTTTACCCGATTGGGCGGGAGGATTCCAAAAGGCGTGCTTCTCGTAGGGGCGCCGGGGACGGGAAAAACCCTTTTGGCAAGGGCCATAGCAGGAGAGGCTGACGTTCCCTTTTTTACTATAAGCGGATCTGATTTTGTTGAGATGTTTGTTGGTGTTGGTGCATCCCGTGTAAGAGATCTCTTTGCTCAGGGAAAGAAAAATGCCCCCTGCATTATATTTATTGACGAGATAGACGCTGTCGGGCGCCACCGTGGAGCCGGCTTAGGCGGGGGTCATGATGAGAGAGAACAGACCCTTAATCAGCTCCTTGTGGAAATGGACGGCTTTGAGTCCAACGAAGGGGTCATACTGATTTCCGCCACCAACAGGCCGGATGTGCTTGATCCAGCCCTGTTGAGGCCTGGCCGATTTGATCGACAGGTAGTCGTGCCGATTCCGGATATAGGAGGTCGTGAAGGTATCCTTAAGGTTCATCTGAAGAAAAAACTGGTAGCGGACAATCTGAACATATCCGTGCTTGCCCGGGGTACACCCGGGTTTACGGGCGCTGACATAGAAAATATGGTGAATGAAGCAGCTCTCATGGCGGCCAGACTTGGCAAAGACAGGGTGGAAATGCAAGATTTTGAAGCCGCCAAGGACAAGGTCCTTATGGGAGCGGAACGCAGGAGCATGATCATTAGTGATGAAGAAAAAAGGACCACTGCCTATCATGAGTCAGGCCATACATTAGTGGCCAAGTTGGTTCCCAATGCAGATCCTATCCACAAGGTGACCATTATCCCGAGGGGCCGTGCTTTGGGGTTGACTCAGCAGCTCCCGGTGGATGAAAAACACACATATCCAAAAGAGCACCTTTTAAATAACATAGCCATATTGATGGGCGGAAGGGCTGCCGAAGAAATTGTTCTCAATACGCAAACAACCGGTGCTGGAAACGATATTGAGAGGGCATCGAACCTTGCCCGGAAAATGATATGTGAATGGGGTATGAGCGAAGAACTGGGACCGATCACCTTTGGCAAAAAGGAGGAACAAATATTCCTGGGCCGGGAGATCTCTCAGCACAGGGACTACAGCGAGGAGACGGCAAAGGAAATCGATGAAGAAGTAAAGAAAATGGTAACTACCGCCTATGATAAAACCTGCCGGATGATCAGAGACAATCTTGATACAATTCATGCAATGGCCAATGCCCTCCTGGAAAAGGAGACTCTAAACAGTGATGATATCGACGAAATAATGGCTCATGGGCAAAAAACCCCGCCTGAGGAAAAAAATGAGCCCGCGAAAACGGATGTTAAGGTGGCTTAGGGATGGCCTTTGTACTGAAATGGGCAAATTATGTCTTAAATGTGAGCCAAAGGACCCATGTCATGGGCATCTTGAATGTGACGCCCGATTCCTTTTCAGATGGGGGCCGATATTTGGAGCTGGATAAGGCCGTCGAACACGCCATTGACATGGTCCTAAAAGGGGCTGATATCATAGACGTGGGGGGTGAATCAACAAGGCCGTATGCGAATGAGGTCTCCGGCAACGAAGAAATGGACAGGGTGATTCCTGTTATTGAGGCCCTGAGAAAGGAAACCAGCGTTCCCATAAGCATTGACACATACAAAGGTGAGGTGGCAAGGGAAGCGTTGAAATCCGGGGCATCGATGATCAATGATATCAGCGCACTGCGTTTTGATGCCGACATGGCTGCCATTGCGGCTGAGGCAGGCGTTCCAGTGATTCTCATGCACATGAGAGGCAGGCCTGGGAATATGCAGGACAAGCCCTTGTATGAGGATCTTATCTTGGAGATCCTGTCTTTTCTAAAGGACGCCGTGGGCCGGGCATTGAATGCAGGAGTTAGAGAAGATCTGATTATTGTGGACCCAGGGATCGGTTTTGGAAAGGCATTTGATGACAATCTCCAAATCATCAAAGAGTTATCTCAACTTGCTCTTCTTGGAAGGCCTGTTCTCCTGGGTCTTTCCAATAAAGGGTTCATAGGCCATGTCTTGGGCAAGGAGATACATGAAAGGGGTATGGGAAACATGGCTGCCACAGCCTGCGGGGTTATGAACGGTGCTCATATTGTAAGGGCGCATGATGTAAAAAATGCCGCAGAGACAGTCAAAATGGTTGATGCAATTATTAGAGGAAGCGTAGAGAAATGAAGGATGCCGAACGATATATTTGGATCATCTCCAAAAGAGTTGGTAGGATGATAAGGATTCAAGGGGTCGAGGATTCAAGGGGTCAGGAGTTCGAGTTAAATGCTTAAGACTTATAAAGAAAGCACTTGGCCCCTTGAATCCTCGAATCCTCTAACCCTTTACATTATATCAACTAATCGGGAGAAGAACCAGATACTTTAAGGGGAACAAGCATGTTACTCTGCATTGATATCGGTAATACAAATATCGTTTTTGGTGTAGCGGACAAGAATACAATCCTGTACCACTGGAGAATCAGGACCCAAAAAACGGTCACTTCTGATGAGATTGGCATCACCGTAAGCAACTTTTTTGAATCGGTTGGCTTGAAGTCTGCAGATATCAGCAACATAATTGTCACGTCTGTTGTTCCGGCCCTGTTGAATACGGTTGAGCAGTTATCAAACCGCTATTTCAGAATCAAACCTATGATTGTGGATCATGGGACAAACACGGGGATGCCGATCAGATATGATAATCCCAGACAAGTGGGGTCTGACCGAATTGTAAATGCTGTGGGGGCCTATGAAAAATATCGTAGAGGCCTGATCGTGGTTGATCTCGGAACAGCGACCACATTTGATTACATATCCAAGGATGGCCATTTCATGGGCGGCCCAATTGCACCTGGGATGTTGATATCTTGTGAGGCCCTTTTCCAGAAGGCGTCGAAATTGCCAAGGATCGAGATATTTTCGCGACCGGATAATATCATAACCAGGGATACTGTCAGCAGCATGAATGCGGGTATCATATATGGCTACGCAGGATTGATAGACGGTATTGTGAACAAAATTAAGAAGGAGTCCGGAGAAGATCTCACTGTTTTGGCCACAGGTGGTCTTGCACCTCTCATTTGTGATGTGTCTGAGACGATTGATCATGTTGAAGAATTCCTGACTCTGCAGGGGTTGATCGCTATTTTCAAAAAGAATAGATAGTGTCCATCCAGAAATGAGATAGTTTTCGCAAGGTCAAGGAAGATACGGATTTTAAACACAGGAATATGCTGAATATTTCGAGGATTAAAATCCGAATCTGACACAGAGATTGCGGAAAATAGCCATTTATGGATGGGCACTAACTGAGAAGAGAGAAGTCGGCATTGGAAAGTAGAAACAGGAAAACAGGTACAGAAACTCAGCTTCCTGCCTCACATTCCGAACGCCGGAGAGCCCCGATCATCAAACCTTCAAGACTCATGCCCGGGGATCAGGTCGGCGTGATCTCTCCTGCGGGTCCTGTCAGTGAATCGGACCTTCTGCCCGGCATAAAACTACTGGAATCTGCAGGATTCAAAGTTCGTCTCGCACCCCATGTATACGACAGGCAAGGTTATTTGGCAGGAAATGATGAGGCCCGCCTTTCGGACTTCCATTCCATGTTCCGGAATCCGGATGTAAAGGCCGTTTTTTGTGCCAGGGGCGGGTACGGTAGCCTCAGACTGATAGACAAGATAGACTATAACCTGATATTGGAGAATCCGAAGATCTTCGTGGGGTATAGCGACATCACAGCCCTTCTTATGGCAATCCACGCAAAGACCGGACTGGTAACATTTCACGGCCCGGTGGTTCGGGATTTCTCTACCAAAGATCAACGAAACTGGCATAATCTCATAAGGGTGCTCTCTTCAGGTGACGTGCAGGCATTATGTCTGAGGGAAGGGCCTCCTCTTATCCATGGGAAGGCTGCCGGGCCTCTGATAGGGGGCAACCTGAGCCTGATTTGTCATCTTGTCGGCACCTCTTTCCTGCCTTCGCTTGATGGCAGTATCATGTTTCTGGAAGAGAAAGGCGAATCCCTGTACCGTTTGGACAGGATGTTGACCCATTTATCTCTTACCGGTCAATTGAAGAGGCTTTCCGGCCTCATTGCGGGCGAGTTCGAACAATGCGGTGAAAGATCTTCTGTCAACCGCCTGTTGATGCGCTTCTCACAAGATCTGGGCATCCCTCTTGCAACCGGGCTTTGGTCAGGACATGGCATGCAAAACCTGACCCTCCCAATAGGTTTACCATCTGAACTTGATACAAATCTGATGACCCTTTCGATCACGGAAGCGTGTGCAGTAGAACGTACAACCCGATCATGATAGAACACAAAAGTCAAGATTTCCTGACCCTAAAGGATTGGATTGAAAAAGGGATCAGCCCTATCAACATTATAGGCCTTACGGGTTCCGCGTTATCCTATGCTTTTTCCCGTCTGCTGGGGGATCTTAAGAAATCCTGCCTCGTTATCCTTCCCAACAGAAAAGATGCAGAAAGGCTTTACAAAGAACTGCAATTTTTTATGCCGGGCTCAGAGGCAGAACACGCTTCAGGAAAGCTCAGGCTGTATGAATTTCCTCCTTACAATATGTCCCCCCTTACAGGGCTTAGTCCGCACACAGAAATAGTGACAAAACGCCTGCAGGCCCTGTATGCCTTATTATCCGACAAAAACCCTGTGGTTATTACCTGTCTCGATTCTCTCGTATCAAGGGTCTTGCCGAAGAAGGCCTTTGTCAGGTCTTTAGAGTACCTGGAAACAGGGGAGGAAATTGACAGAGACCTTTTTGTCCGGAAACTTGAAATTACCGGTTACCAGCGCGTAACTCTGGTTGAAGAAAGAGGTGACTATTCTGTTCGGGGGAGTGTCGTTGACCTGTTTTCCCCGTTATATCCGTTACCTGTCCGTCTGGAGTTCTGGGGTGACCATCTTGAATCCATCCGTCAATTCGATCCTCTCAGTCAGAGGTCGCAGGACTACCTGAAAGAAATGGTTCTTCTACCTGCCAATGAAATTATAATGGACAAGGAAAACATACAAAGGGCCAGGTCCATGGGCAGGCTTCCAGACCAGCAGGAAGACGGCATGAGATTTCCAGGGCAAGAGGCATGGCTCAATCATTTTTATCCCCATCTTGATACCCTGTTTCAATATATGCCCCAAGACGGAATTGTAATCCCATTTGAGCAGCATCGTGCGGAATCCGCATTTCAAAGGATAAAGGGAAAGTTTCAAAAGGATGTGAAAAAATTCCGTAAAGAAGCGGGTGAAAAAGGAACTCCTTTTCCTGAAATTGAGGGGATTCAGCTTCCCTTCAGGGAAATGGTCCGGGAAATTGAAAATCATCAACAAATTGTCTTCAGTGAGCTGGAGCTTACTGCAAACGATGCTCAAGGGAAGGTCATGCATATTCATGGCCATTTTCGGATGGAAGACGATCTCGAGATAAGGCTTGCAACCAAGGGCAGGGTTTCCATGGCACCGCTTGCTGAAAAGACCACCGAATGGCTTGCAGCTCGTGCAAAGGTTGTTCTTGTGATCCGCACGGAGCAACAGGCAAATCGTTTGAGGGAAATTCTCGAAAACTATGATGTCCGGCTGGACCGGATTGCACAATGCTGGGCAGAGATACCGGACAGGCCGGGCTTGAGCCTGTGTTTAGGTCGCATTTCAAAGGGCTTCACGTGGCCGGAGCTCGGCCTGTATGTGGTCAGCGAAGATGAGATTTTTGGGCCAAAAACAGCTGGATCCAGCGCAAAAAGAATATCGAGAAAAAAGGCTCTCGCCTGGTCCAGTTTCAGTCAGCTCAGTAATGGAGATTTTGTTGTCCACGAGGAACACGGAATCGGTCGCTATATCGGCCTCTCGAAGATGGAAATTGAACATAAGGTCAATGATTTTGTCATTATCGAATACGCTGATAATGCCAGGCTTTACATCCCGGCCGACCGCGTCAGCATCCTGCAGAAATATGCAGGAGCAAATGAAAGAAATCCCCGGCTCGATCAGTTAGGGGGACACTCCTGGAATATTGCCAAACATAAGGTAAGAAAATCCGTAAAAAGGATTGCAAAAGAGCTTTTGGAAATATACGCCTTAAGACAATATAGAAGGGGATACGCTTTTACTCCACCTGACAATTATTATAGAGAATTCGAAGCCGCGTTTGAATACGAGGAAACCCATGACCAGATCAAGGCAATCGAAGATGTGCTGGAAGACATGACATCAGAAAGGGCCATGGACCGCCTCATTTGCGGAGATGTTGGTTTCGGAAAAACAGAGGTTGCAGTCCGGGCCGCATTTAAGGCTGTTTCTGATGGAAAACAGGTTGCCGTTCTCGTCCCCACCACGGTGTTAGCGGAACAACACTACGAGACTTTCAGAAAAAGGACAGCCTCTTACTCGATTCGTGTGGGAGTGCTCAGCCGATTCAGGACCAGAGCAGAACAAGCCATGATCTTGGGAGAACTGAGATCCGGAATGATTGATATCCTGGTCGGCACCCACAGGATACTTCAAAAAGATGTCAAATTTGCGGACCTGGGTCTGTTGATAATTGACGAAGAACAACGGTTTGGCGTAAAGCAAAAGGAAGGGTTGAAAAAATATCGCTCCCTTGTAGATGTCCTGGCCGTAACTGCCACCCCTGTTCCAAGAACCCTTCACATGTCCATGATGGGTGTTCGTGATCTAAGCGTCATCGAAACACCCCCGCAAGACAGGCTTGCCATCCATACATACCTCTCTCCATATGACGAATCGCTTATTGTGCGTGCAATAAAGTTCGAACTGGAAAGAGGAGGGCAGATATTTTTTGTCCACAACAAGGTCCAGACAATCGATCAAGAGGCTGACAGATTGAGGCAATTTGTTCCTCAAGCCCGCTTTGGAATAGCCCATGGCCAGATGAAGGGAAGGGATCTGGAAAAGGCCATGACCCTCTTTCTCAGGAAGGAAATCGATGTGCTTGTGTGTACGACAATTATTGAATCAGGCCTTGATATTCCTTCAACCAATACGATCATCATCAATGAAGTGGACCGGCTCGGCCTGGCCCAGATATATCAGTTGAGGGGCAGGGTCGGCAGGGCCAAGGAAAAGGCATATGCCTATCTACTGCTTTCAGACGGTTCTACTCTGACAAGGGACGCTGAAAAAAGGCTCAAGGCCCTTATGGACTTCTCCCATCTCGGGGCAGGCCTTCACCTTGCAATGCATGACCTTAAGATCAGGGGGGGTGGTAACATCCTGGGATTTTCTCAATCAGGCCATATCTCGGCGGTGGGTTACGAACTTTACTTGAAACTGATTGAGAGGGCTATCGCTGAACTCAAAGGTGAGGAATGGCACGACGACATTAACCCTGAAATCAATATAGACATATCTGCCTTCCTGCCTGGTGATTATGTAATTGATACGGACGTAAGGCTGAATTTGTACCGAAGGCTTTCCAGTCTCCTTGAAAAAAGCGAACTGGAAGACATGACAGAAGAAATAGAGGACCGCTTTGGGTCTCCACCCCAGGAAGTACGCAATCTCATTGGATTGATGTCTGTCCGGATCCTCTTGAAAAACATAGGGATCACCAGGCTTGATGTGGGACGTAACAGCCTCGATCTGACTTTTTCTCAAGACATGAGGGCAGACCCTGAAAAGGTGACCGGATTGGTAACCAGGGATCCGGACAGATTCCGCTTTCTGTCCCAGAGCAAACTGAGGATATCTACTGGTTTGTTTTCAGGCGCAGGGATCTTTCCTGAAATCGAGAAAGCCATTGAAGCCCTTTAGCCAGATGGAAGACATATGTAGAATTGCTGGAAAAATATCTTGGCAATTTCCAAAATTACTGTTAGTCTAAATGGTTCGGAATATGAGTATCCTGTGAGATATGAATCGAAAATAGAAAGACGGAATCCCAGAATCCTGTGTGCCCTTTCCTGTGTTCTTTGCTTAACATCTGTTCTTATCCCCGGTTGCGGATTCTTTGACCAAAAGGAAGACAACGTAGTTATTGTTGTAGGCTCAAGGCAGATTACAACTGATGAGCTAAGTCAGGATATGGAATTCATAAGCTCCGGGATGGATATGCCGGCCCTTGACAATGACCGGATCAGAGATGAGCTTATTGAACGTGTAATAGACCATTACCTGATCCTGGAATATGGAAAGCAAAAGAAAATTTCCCTGTCAGAAGAGGAACTCGAGAGTGCCCTGAAAGAGATCACAAAGGAATATACGGAGGATAGGTTTCAAGAAGCATTGCTGCGGGGATATTCGGACTTTGAGCAATGGAAAAATCAACTAAGAGAACAGCTCCTTGTGGAGAGAATCATCACCAGAGTTTCAGAGCGTATAGTTCGGCCCAGTCGCCAGGATATTGCGCAATATTTTGAGGAGAACAAGGACGAATTCCGGTCCCCGCCAATGGTAAGGTTTATGCAGATCGTTACCAGGAACAGAGAACAAGCTCATGACCTGCTCAAACAATTGCATAATGGAGAAGATATGAGTAGCCTTGCAAGAAAATATTCAACCGGGCCAGAGGCAGAAAATGGTGGTGAAGTTGGCTGGGTTGCCCAAGGCAGCCTGCATGAATCCATGGAAGAAGTGGTTTTTTCAATGGCCCCGGGGAAAATTAGTCCTGTAGTCAAAACACCTTACGGGTTTCATATATTTAAGGTGCTGTCCGTGAGGCAAGGGGGCATGAAAGAGCTTGGCGAGGTTCATCAGGAAATAGAATCCAGCCTTATCGAACAAAGGCGTGAGGTCTTCATTAACAAATGGTTGCAGGAACTCAGGACTCATTTTGAAGTTACGGTTAATCTGGACCAAGTGAATAAATTGGGGTTATCGTAAATGAATGGATTCAGGATTTTTTTCTTATTTATATTTGTGCTGACCGGAGGTTTTTTCAGCCATATGTCCTCTTGGGCCGAAACCTGCAACAGGGTAGTGGCCAAAGTCAATAGTGAGGTGATTACGCTCTATGAATTGAACACAAAGATTGAGGAGTTAACCGGCCTGGAGCCTGTTGCCCTCCGAAGCCGGGATGAGAGAAAGTTTCTTGAAATTCGGGAGAAGGTTCTTGACCTCCTGATTAATGAAAAAATTGCCCTTGAGAAAATTCGAGAATCGGGAATCAAGGTAACTCCAGAGGAAATTGACAACGCCATTGAAAGAATAAAAAGTGGTAACAACCTGACTCACGAAGATTTGATTGCCACCCTTAAAGAGAAAGGGCTCAGTTATGAGTCCTACAGAGAGAAGATCAAGAATGAAGTAGAGAGGATGAAACTGATCAACTTCGAGGTGAAGTCAAAGATCATCATCAGAGAAGAACAGATCAAAGAGTATTTCGAGAAACATAAGGAAAAGTATACCACCAAAGAAAGAGTGCATCTTGCGGCCATTTTTTTGAAACAAATAGATCCTTTGGACCAAAGAGAAGGCAGGACTATTTCCCAAAAGACCAAACAAATCCTGTCAAGGCTTAACAATGGTGAGAATTTTGGGCAAATGGCAAAAGAGTTTTCCGAGGGGCCTGGAGCCCAAGAGGGAGGGGATCTTGGCTTTTTCGAATTCTCCCAATTAGATCCTGAACTCAGAGAAACCATCAAGGATATGTCTGCCGGAGAAATAAGTGAGCCGATTGTCAGGCCCTCCGGCATACAAATTATCAAGCTGGTGGAAAAACAGGAAATGGGGGTAAAATCTCTTAACGAGGTAAGGGATAGTATTTATGAAGTCTTTTACCGTGAGGAGATCAATAAAAGATATTCATCGTGGATTAAGGACCTGAGGGACAAGTCCTATATCAAAATTATCTTCTAACAGAGGGCAGAGGGATCTCTTTTAAACTGCCGCAAAGTTCTGCCTCCATCAACTTGCAGGTTTGAGGCGAAGCTTTGCTATGAAAAGGAGTTTGAAATATCAAATGGAAAATGTGCTCGATATCTTTGAGACAAGAGGTTTTATTGAACAGGCTACGGATTTAAATTCACTGCAGGATCTACTGAGAAAGCCTGCTACCTGTTATATTGGTTTTGACCCGACAGCCAAGAGCCTGCATGTGGGGAGTCTGCTCCCAATCATGTCTTTAGTTCACATGCAGAGGCAGGGACACAGGCCGATAGCTGTCGTTGGAGGCGGTACTGGTATGGTGGGTGACCCGAGCGGGAAAACGGAAACGCGGCGTGTTATGACACGCGAGGAGATTAATGAAAATGCCGAGGCCTTAAAAAAGCAACTCTCCCGTTTTATCGATTTCAGCGACGGGAAGGCTATCATGGTAAACAACGCTGACTGGTTAACAAAGCTGAACTACATAGATTTCCTGAGAGATATCGGCCGGCATTTCAGCGTTAACAGGATGTTAGCGGCAGAAAGTTGTAAGGTGCGGTTGGAAACAGGTCTCAGCTTTATCGAATTCAATTATACGCTCCTTCAGTCATATGACTTCTGGTACCTGTTCAAGCATTATGACTGCTGTCTCCAGATGGGTGGAAACGATCAATGGGGCAATATCCTGGCTGGTGTGGATTTGACAAGGCGGCTGGAGGGAGCAACCATCTATGGTCTTACATTCCCGCTCTTGACTACATCTTCAGGAGTTAAGATGGGTAAGACACATGAAGGAACGGTCTGGCTTGATCCGGAACTCACAAGCCCCTATGATTACTATCAGTATTGGATCAACCAGAACGACAGTGATATACCGCGATTTCTGTCGCTTTTTACTCTTCTTCCCGTAGAAGAAATCTGGGAGCTGGGTGAGTTAAAAGGTGCAGATATTAGAAAAGCAAAAGAAGTACTGGCATATGAGGCTACCAAACTGTGCCACGGTGAGAAAGAGGCAGGCCTTGCCCGTAAGGCGTCAAAAGAGCTGTTCGGATCTGATAAATCAGCATCCTCCGACGCAACACCTCAATATGCCATTGGCTCGAAAGATCTTGAGGAAGGGATCCCGGCTTATATGCTTTTTGAAAAATGTGGGCTCTCCAAGACAAGGGGCGAGGCCCGCAGGCTTATTGCTCAAGGTGGCGCGTATTTGAATGAGCGAAAGATTGAATCTTTTGACCAGGTCATCGACATAAAAGACATGGAAAGTGATTCCCTGATCATAAGGGCGGGGAAAAAGAGATACATGAAAATAGTCCTGAGTTGACAAGTTCTCAAATTTCTAATCGCCCGAGCCGGTTTCAAAATTGAACATTATGAAACCGGCTCGCCTGAATTGCTATGAAAAATCGTGAGACAATTATATTGGAGGAAAATGATAAAAACGTGGCTGGTCAGCCCCAGGTGGACAAGCCTGTCGTCTTGCCCCTTAGCCTTGCCCCTGCGGTTCAACCTGAAGGAAAGGCATTAGTTCCGTATGACCCCCTGCAGAGATATCTCCTTGAAATCAGGCAGTACAGGTTGCTGACGAGAGAAGAGGAGAAGGAGTTGGGAGCCAGGGTTAGAGAAAAAAATGACCAGAAGGCGGCCTACAGGCTGATTACCTCAAACCTGAGATTAGTTGTAAAGATAGCAATGGATTTTCACCGTTACTGGACAAAGAATCTCTTGGATTTGATCCAGGAAGGGAATTTGGGCCTCTTACAGGCTGTCAGGAAATTTGATCCTTATCGCGGCATCAAGTTCTCCTATTATGCCTCGTTCTGGATCAAGGCCTATATGCTGAAATTTATCATGGACAACTGGAAGCTGGTCAAGATTGGAACAACTCAGACCCAGCGCAAGTTGTTTTTTAATCTGGCCAAAGAGAAAGATAAACTCATTTCGCAAGGTTTTAGCCCCGAACCCAGACTTTTGGCAGAACGGCTTGATGTCAAGGAAAAGGAAATCGTGGAAATGAACCAGCGTTTGGGGGGATGGGAGGTCTCCCTCAGTGCTCCTTTGGGTGATGATGCAAGGGAGTCGTTTGAGGCTCTCCTTCCCGATCCCGGCAGAGCTATAGACGAGCAGCTATCCGAACATGAAAGCCGCAACCTGTTTACAAAGAAACTCAAAGAGCTTCGCAAGACGCTTTCCGGAAAAGAGGCGGATATATTCGATAACAGGATCATGGCTGAAAAGCCTATGACTTTACAAGAGTTCGGGGATAAGTACCACATCTCGAGAGAGCGAGTTCGCCAGATCCAGGAAAAAATAATAAGAAACGCCAAGAAATGGCTAAAAGAGAATATTCCAAATTTTGAAGAAGAATATTCTGATTTTTTGAAATGATTTATTCTCTCCCCATCAAAACCATCTGTCTAACCCTTGTTTTTCTCATAGGATTAGTCTCAGCCTGTTCTCAGCCTGTTCCGAGTCTCCACAGGGACATGCCCGGG
>JAYEIR010000014.1:3247-10097 GCA_034660135.1 Thermodesulfobacteriota bacterium | reverse complement strand
ATTCTGATTTTTTGAAATGATTTATTCTCTCCCCATCAAAACCATCTGTCTAACCCTTGTTTTTCTCATAGGATTAGTCTCAGCCTGTTCTCAGCCTGTTCCGAGTCTCCACAGGGACATGCCCGGGTCTATTCTATCCAAAGAAAAACCGTCGCAAGAAAAAACAGATACCCTTCAAGAAGCCTACAGATACTTTTCCCTGGCCTCTATTGCCCTATCCGAGGGAAATTACAAAAAAGCCAGGGGATATCTCTCCGGTGCCATTGAAAACGATCCCGAATCGACTTACCTGTGCAAGAAAATGGCATTGGTCTTAAAAGAACTCAACGCGTATCAAGAGGCCCTCGTCTATGCACTCAGGTCTGTGGATCTTGACCCCGGGGATGTCGGCAGTCGGGTTCTCCTCGCAGACATCTATACACTCATGGGTAAGGATGGCCCTGCTGTTGCGCAATACAACATCGCCCTCCGTGTTGAACCTGAAAACCAGCGGATAAGGCTCCTTCTGGCCACTATTTTAATTAGAAAAAATCAGTACCAGGATGCACTGAACCATGTGGAAAGACTGATAGAACAAAATCCAGGGCTTGTGATCGCGCACTACTACGCCGGAAGAATTAACTTGGAGTTGAAACAGTACCCGGATTCAGAGAAATCCTTTAAGGAGGCACTGAAACTCAATAGCAAACTGGAGCCGGCCTTGTTTGATCTGGGGACCCTGTATCAGATGACCAACAGGTCAGAGGATGCTGCTGAAACCTATAAAAATCTGCTGGCATTATATCCCGACAATATGGTGGCGAGAGAAAGGCTGGTGAATCTTTATTTCGAGCTTGGCCTGAAGAAAGAGGCTGAGAAGCAGATGCAGGAAATCAAAGAACATTCCAGGCCGGGGGAACGAGGAAGGCAGGCCCTGGGGTTTATTTATCTCAGACAGGGGATGTTGGATGAATCTATCGAGGAATTAAATCTGATCGTTTCTGCCTGGCCTAATGACTATAAATCCATATACTACCTTGCCCTGGCATATGAGGAAAAAGGGGATCTTGAAAAAGCGCTGGATTATCTGAAGCGGATAAGGCCGGAGTCAAAGTATTTCATCAAAGCCTTGATTCACAGCACATACATCCTTGACAAACAGAACAAACAGGACGAGGCTATCGCACTTGTCCAAAAAGCAATTGTCCTGGAACAGGGACAATCAGAGCTGTATCTGATATTAGCCTCCCTTTATGAAACAAAGAAGGAATATGAGAAAGCCATCAAAATAATCAAAGACGGGCTGATTCACGATAGAGAAAATACGGATCTTATTTTCCGACTTGGCATCCTGTTCGATAAGAATGGTGACAAGCCGTCATGTATCGAGCAGATGCAAAAGATCCTGGACATCGACCCTGATCATGCAGATTCACTGAACTACATAGGCTATACATATGCTGAGCAGGGTATCAAACTGGATGAGGCAATGGACCTGATCAAAAGGGCCTCAGAATTAAAGCCTGACAACGGCTATATCATCGACAGTTTAGGCTGGGTGTATTACCAGAAAGGCCTGTATAATGAGGCGGTCAGGCACCTTGAAAGAGCCGCTGAGCTCACACCGGATGATCCGACCATCAAAGAACACCTTGGAGATGCCTGTTTAAAGCAAAAAGCATATGCAAAAGCCCTCACGCACTATGAAGCGGCATTATTGTTAGCGCCTCTGGATGAGAACACGCTAAAAAAGAAGATAGATGAAGTAAAACAACTCCTGAAGCAGGATAATTAGTGCATGAACGAAAACTCCGTTCAGACACGATGCAAATTCATCCATTCCATAACCATAATTATGGTTGGCCTGTGCCTTTTATCCCTGCACTGCTGTCGTCCTCTCCTCGTTCAGGCGCCTTCACCCCCTTTATCTAAACAGCAGATCCTTGAAATCCTCTCCCGTCTTGAAGAACAGGAATCACGTGTCCAGAGTTATTTTTCTTCCGGTCGACTGGTGGTTCATATAAATGGTTCTGAATCCGATGCAAACATTTTGATTGCCGGGACCAGGGACCCATTATGCATCAAGGTTGAAATCACGCATCCGTGGGGACAACCGCTTATTCATATCTTGATCAATGAGACGAAACTTTATATCGTTTCCTATTACGAAAAACGATATTATTTTGGGCTGCTTGAAGACCTCTGTTCCCTCAGGGTTTTTCCGGCCCCTCTGGAGCCTGATCAGGCATGGTCCCTTGTGAGAGGGTATCCGGTTCTCCGGAAATACGATCGTGCCGTATCGTCCAAGAAAAACCAGATTACACTTTTAAGCGGTACAGAAGAAGCAGTTCAGGTTATTGATTTTTATCCGGAAAGCAATCTCCCCCGTCTCGTATCCTATCCAGGACGAGACACGATGCTCTCATTTTCAGACTTTCAAAATGAGTGCAAGATCTGCTATGCCAGGGACATAAGATTAATTGATCCGGAAACGGGTGAGATGCTTTTGCTTGAGCTGAAACAGATGGTTTTCAATAAAACCATACCGGAAGCAATTCTCAGGCTGGAAATTCCGCCCGATTTTGAGGTCTTTCCGTTACACTGAATGGTTTGTTTTCTTTTAAAACCACGTCCTCTCGGCGTGGACTCTTTACTATGAAGATATCTGTTATTGTAACCACTTACAATCGTTTCCACGAACTGAAGAGAGTCCTGGAAGGGCTGAAATATCAATCCAGACTTCCTGATGAGGTGATCGTGGCCGATGATGGCTCAGGACCTGAGACGGCTGCATTAGTACATGAGTTCATGCTTGAGTGCCCTTATCCGTCTTACCACGTTTGGCACGCTGACCGTGGATTCAGGGCCGCAAAGATCAGGAATCAAGCCATAAAAAAAGCACGGGGAGACTACATCATTTTCCTTGACGGCGATTGTATTCCTAACAGGCATTTTGTTGAAGATCATTTTTCTTTGGCCGAGAGAGGCTTTTTCTTTCAAGGGAAAAGGATACTAATAGACAGGAAGTTGTCCACCAGCTTTTCTCAGATAGATGCGAATTCTACTGCAAAACTTCTCAAACACTCATTTTTGTGCAATATTTCAAACGCTCATCATTTGATCAGGTTTCCTTTGTTCCCTGCATGTTATTCCACCAGCCATAGTGGAATAAAGAGCTGCAACATGGGCCTTTTCAAAAACGACATAGTTGCAGTCAACGGGTTTAATCTGGATTTCGTAGGATGGGGCCGTGAGGATTCCGAACTTGCTGTCAGACTCTACCATTACGGACTCAAGAGAAAGGACCATCCCTTTATGGCTGTCTGCTTCCATCTGTGGCATGATGAAAACAGCAGGGAACGGCTTTCCGTTAATGATCAGCTTTTGAAAAAGGCTATGGATTCAAATGACTATTTCTGCCCTAACGGGCTGGTTCAAGGATAAGGGAATCACGTCCGACCGCCTTCTTTTCTATGCCTTCATGGGCGTATTCTTTTCCATGCCCCTGGGCACGTCCCCTCCAACTATATGCGGGATCCTCGCTGCACTGATCTGGATTCTTTCGGGAAAGGCGTTCAAACTTAAACAGACCTGCTTGGTCCAAAGCTGGTTCTGGCCGGTCTTGTTATTGATCGTCCTGCCGTGGGTGGGTCTCCTGTATGCGCCTGATCCAGCGGGTCTCGGGATTAAGTTTGCAAAAAAAACCCATTACTGGGTTTACTGCATGGCAATTGCTTCCATTTCCTTTAAGCTTTTTTCTCCTCAAAGGTTTATTCAAGCCTTTCTTCTCGGTCTGGCCTTTAACGCCTTTGTGGGAGCATTACAGTTTGCCGGCCTTTTTCCCATCGTGGAACAGGTATTAAAAGGAAGATATAGCGGATTTGGGCTTCAATACAGTACATTGTCGGCCTACCTCGTGGTGGGAATCTTGATGGCTTCATACTATTTCAAACAAGCAAGCGAAAAAAAACCACGGATCTTTTTTGTTTTTCTTCTATTGCTTTACTTCTTTCATCTAATCATTTTAGAAGGCAGGGCCGGATATCTGGCTTTTTTCCTGTTATGCCCATTGGTTGTGCATAACCTTTTCAAAAAGTTCAGTGTGCTTAAGGTTTCACTGGCATGCATATTAGTTTTAGGGTGCATGTTGCTTTCCCCTGTTGTCAGAGACCGTGTGTCCCTCTCAATAGACCAGGTTAAATACCATTTGAATTCTGATCCGCAGAAGGCCTGGGGCAGGGAATACACAAAGAACCAGGATCGATTCAGTATGTGGTACAGTGCTGTTCGCATTTTTAGCGAGCATCCCATTATCGGCGTCGGCACTGGAGGGTATCAGACCTTTGTTAAAAAAATAATGGGTCCCAAGTGGCCGATCATATCGCATCCCCACAATAATTTCTTGCATGTGGCGGTCAGCTTTGGGGTGATAGGCATCTTTGCCCTGGCATGGTTTTTCTGGGAAATAATAAAGAATGCCTGGAGAGAAAGGCATTCACCGGTAGGCTTTTTTGTCTTGTCAACGGCCCTGGTCATTTTTACCAGCGGGCTGGTGAATACTCAGATCAGGGATGCCGGCACCTTGTTACTGCTTGCTGTTGTAACGGGACTTCAGAATACATTTCAGAGATTTCAGGCACAGGATGATGAACTGACAAGGTAATTTGCTATATTTAAGCAGCCTGGTATCATCAATCAGAAAAAAGTATGAGAGATTATAATGAATCTTAAAGATGAATTCAGAAAGATGATCACAGAATTATCGTCAAAATTTACGTTCCCACCAATATCTAATATTTTCTTCCCGCCATTCCATAAAGGTGGTCAACCAACTGATGCCCAGTTTATGGCTATCAGTCTAAAAAGCGGGGCGGCAGGTATCAGCTTTGTTCTTCTGCCTGATGAGAAAATGGAACAATATAACACCTTAAAACCACCTGATTTTATAGGGAAAGATCCCCAAGAATTTGCACTTGAATTTGGTAATGAAGATCCGATTAAAGAGATGATCAGCCTGGCGGCTATTAACGCAATTTGTCAACATGTTATGAGAGAGACCAGCTTTGAGATTGAATCTGCTATTGATTCACTGGGGCTGTTGTCGGTGACTGCAGGAGACAGGATCGGCATGGTCGGTTTATTTTTCGGGCTGGTTAAAACTATCAGGACCGCAGGTGCAGAATTAATTGTTATTGAGAAAAATGAGCAGTTAATAAAAAAATTCCCCGATCTGCCAATTACACTGGATGCGACGAAGTTGAGAACATGCGATAAAATCTTATGCACCAGTACGACTATATTGAACAATTCACTTGATGAAATTCTTATCCACTGTTCACCGGATGCATTTATCTCTATCGTTGGCCCAACGGCTGGATATTTCCCTGATCCACTTTTTGCCCGCGGTGTTGATGTTGTGGGTGGAAGGGTGGTAAAAAACGGCGCGCAGTTTCTGCAACTGCTCGCGGAAGGGAAACGCTGGGGAGATGCTACACAAAGAACCTGTTTCCAAAAAAAAACATATGCCGGTATAATTTAACTCATGATTCACTTCAATTTGTCATCCCTGAATACGCCAGGTTTACATACCGGGCGTTGTACGAGAGGTACGGGCTTTACAAAGTGCCGACAACAGCGGTCTGGAAGAGGGCGCATGCCTTGCAGTGAAGAACATCGGAAAGTCCCGATGTATCGGGAGAAAATTGCATGCACGGTTTGATGAGGGAGGAACCCTTTAAAATCTCCAGACGCGCGGTGGATTTGGCGATAACCGCGCCAAGCGCCGTGGCTATGACATTTCCCTTCCCCCCTCACTATGCGGTACCGTAACCGCCGCCCCGTTTTTAAAAGTGCCCGGATCGACGACCAGTTCAATTCGCTCACCCATTCGCACGGCATACCTGACACCTTGACCAGTCATACCAATCGCAACTGGGAACTTATCCTGACCACACTATTCTGCAAGTCTTTCCAGTCCGGGGCAATTGACAAGCGTGATAGTCCTACCGTCCACTTTGATCAAATCCTGCTCTGTCATCTTTGAGAAAGTTCGTGACAGGGTCTCTGGAATTGTTCCCAGAAGGTGTGCAAGCTGTAACTTTGAAATATTTAAAGTGACATAATCTCCTTTTCCCTGTTCATCAGCCATAAACAGAAGATATGAGGCCAGGCGGCCAGGGGCATCTTTCAGGGAAAGATCTCCGACCTGGACGGTAAAATCCTGCAGTCTCATTGAAAGTGCCGCAAGCATATTCAACGATAAAGAGGCATTGCCCGATATAAGATCAACAAATTCGGTCCTGGGGAAAAACAGGAGACGGCTTTTTGCAATTGCCTGGGCATTTGCAGGAAACGGCTTCCCTGTAAAGACAGCAACCTGCCCAAAGGGTTCTCCCGGGCCTAAGATATGAAGGATTTGCTCTTTTCCTTCTATGGAGGCCTTAAAGATTTTTATTCTGCCGTCTGTAATGACAAAAAAGCCGTTGCCTTCATCTCCCTCGGAAAAAATGATCTCTCCCTTATCTACATACCTGTCAACGGCTATCTTTCTGATTTCCTGAAGCTGGTTTTCAAGAAGGCCACTGAATATTGGGACACGAGAGATTATATCTAAGATTTTTTTCATTTTTTCCCCATTTTTTAAAAATTATCACCCATTTTTGACTTAAGTCAAGGTAATGATAAATTACATGATGTATTTGTTTAGTCGAAACCGGGAATCAAATATACCTTTGCCCTTTTGAACCTGAGTAGTTACATAATTATGTTTAATTTTTAAAAAGAGGTTATAATCATGACAAAGGAATGGGAAACAAAAAAGGATTCATTTCAAGTAGTGGATGTAAGAAAAGTTACAACTAATTTTTTACCG
>JAYEIR010000014.1:0-3147 GCA_034660135.1 Thermodesulfobacteriota bacterium | reverse complement strand
CCTGAGTAGTTACATAATTATGTTTAATTTTTAAAAAGAGGTTATAATCATGACAAAGGAATGGGAAACAAAAAAGGATTCATTTCAAGTAGTGGATGTAAGAAAAGTTACAACTAATTTTTTACCGGGTCTGCTCAAAAAGGCAGGACAAATTCCGCTTGGAGAAGGCATGACGGTAATCCAGACATTTGAGCCTATTCCCCTTTATTCCGCTATGGCTGCCCTCGGTTTTGAGCATATAACCGATAGGGTCTCGGGTAATGAATACCGGGTATATTTTTACAGGGAAGAAGAAAAGGAGGCGCCATTTCCCGGCACAGGGGATGTCCCGCTTAAACCGACAGCCATGCTGAATTTCAAGAAAATAGATAATTCACTGGCCAATATAGCGGTAAATTTCTGGAATTTGACCTGGGGAAAAGAAAACCCTGCCATTGACCTGAAGACAAAATTACTCCTGTCACTTGCAAATGGGGCGGGAGCTGGAAGATTTCGTCAGGCGACACGTGAACTGGTAAAGGCCTATTCACTCGGTGTTACTGTGGATGAATTAGATGAACTTTTTTCTTTGTTTGTATGGAATGGCGGGATTGGCACCTTTGCATCAGAGATAGGCACTTCAACCCTGTTTGGTGCATACCAGATCATAAAGACGCTCGAAGGCAAAGGAAAAACACGGAAAGAGATTATGGGTGAACTTATGGAAAAATTTGGCGAGAAAAACCCTGAAGTGAACGTGATACCCACGTAACAGAAATTTGAAAACTGAAAAAACCTCATTATGTAAAGGGAAAGCATTTGACAGGATAACAGGATAGACATGATATTAATCCAGTTAATCAAAATCATATATCACAACATTCTTTCTCTCACAGAGCCCGCAGAGATCACAGAGTTTTCTATTGCTTTTCTCTGTGTACTTTGCCTGCCCTGTGAAATGCGAAGCATATTTCTCCGGGGTGAGCTCTGTGAGAGGTTTTGTGGAAAAACTATCATGTCAATCCTGTTTATCCTGTCAAAAAACAGATAAACTATTACCATATGAATTTCCAAATTTCTGATGTAAAATAACCTTAACCGTTCACGGGTTCGATGGTTCAGGTTTTTAGTGAACGCCAACAATATTGAGAATTAAAGGAGGCACAGCCATGAAAGCAAGAAAAATAAAAGACCGTATTTACTGGATGGGTTCAGTGGATTGGGACAGGCGCCTGTTCGACTCTCTTGTCCCCCTTCCGGATGGAACGAGCTATAACGCCTATCTTATTGAAGGGAGCGAAAAGACTGTTTTGCTGGATGCAGTTGACCCTCCCATGGCCGATGAGTTCATGGCACAGCTTGAGGGCGTCTCTAAGATTGATTATATCGTCTCGCAGCATGCGGAACAGGACCACTCCGGAACAATCCCGCAGGTTCTTGAAAAATATCCTGACGCAAAGCTCATATCAACTCCCAAAGCAAAGGGAATGCTTATCGATCTTCTGCAGATACACGAGGAATCCTTCATAACTGTCAAAGACGGTGAGACCGTATCACTTGGGGACAAAACCTTGAAGTTTATTCATACTCCCTGGGTTCACTGGCCTGAGACCATGGTAACCTATCTCGAAGAAGACAAAATTCTTTTCACTTGTGATTTTTTCGGTTCCCATATTGCTACAACCGATCTTTTTGTCACCGATGAAGGGCTCATTTATGAGGCAGCTAAACGCTACTATGCCGAGATCATGATGCCCTTCCGGAACGTAATCAAAAAGAACCTGGAGAAACTTGAGTCTTACGATATAGAAATGATAGCTCCGAGTCATGGACAAATATATCCCCGCCCTGCATTTATTATTGATGCCTATCGTGATTGGATCCTCGGACCTCCCCGAAACACAGTGGTACTACCTTACGTATCCATGCACAAAAGTACAAAGCAGATGGTCGATTATCTTGTTTCAGCCCTTGTGGAAAGAGGCGTTCGGGTCGAACAGTTCAACCTGGAAATAACTGATATAGGAAAACTCGCCATGGCCCTGGTTGACGCAGCTACAATCGTTGTTGGAACGTCCACAATCCTTGCAGGACCTCATCCTTATGCTGCTTATGCCGCATTCCTTGCCAATGCCCTCCGGCCCAAAACAAAATTCCTTTCCATTATTGGCTCCTATGGGTGGGGAGGGAAGACCGTAGAAACACTCGCCGGAATGATCCCCAATCTCAAGGTAGAGATTATAGACCCCGTCCTCTGTAAAGGGACACCTTCAGAAATGGATTTTAAGGCATTGGATGAACTGGCCGCGGCTATTTCGTGGAAACACAAGGAGCATAATTTCATTTAACACGGGCTTGAAGCCCGATTCGCTTGCTTAAGGGCTCTATACTTTGTAAGCCCTTTTGGTCCCAAAATAAAAAAAGTCAAAAAAGTGATTGTCTTGACTTAAGTCAATGCAATGTTCCTGTTTGTGAGACAAAATAGGTTTGAAATAGGTTTGAAAATTAGGTGAAGGGTATTTGGAAAAACAACTAACCTTAATAGAGGAGAAAAATCATGTTTTGTTTTCAGTGTCAGGAGACAGCCAAAAACACGGGCTGTACAGTCAAGGGAGTTTGTGGGAAACCGGAGGACCTCGCTAATCTTAACGATCTGTTGATTTTCGTGTTGAGGGGTATCTCTATTTATGGCGAAAAGGCAAAAAATCTTGGGATTGTTGATAAAAAAGCCGGTCTGTTTATTGCAAAAAGCCTTTTCTCAACCATCACGAACGTAAACTGGAAAAACGAATGGTTTATCGAGGTAATAAAGGAAGGTCTTAAAATCCGTGAAGAGCTTAAAACCCGATTTCTGGTTGCGTACAAGGAAAAAAAGGGTGAAGAATTCTCAGGGGAACTGCATGATTCGGCGGTGTGGTATTCGGATGATGAGGCTGAATTTCATGAAAAGGCAAAATCCGTAGGCGTTCTCGCAACGGAAAATGAAGATGTCCGTTCGCTCAGAGAGCTGCTCATCATCGGATTAAAAGGTGTTGCAGCCTATGCCGACCACGCGGCCATCCTGGGATTTGAAAAGGATGATATTTACGCCTTTCTGATGGAGGCCATGGCGTCCACTACCAGGGATTTATCTGTGGATGAGATGGTCGGAATGGTAATGAAGTGCGG
>JAYEIR010000013.1:0-7031 GCA_034660135.1 Thermodesulfobacteriota bacterium | reverse complement strand
ATAGTACGCATGGATATGTGGAGGATTGTGCTCACCTGGAAAGCAATACATTCGGATTATGATTCCGTAAAACATAGAAATAGTAGGCATTGTACCTCCTTCCCTCTGATTATTTGCACAAGTTATTGAGTAGAACTGCGTATCATCTATTTTTGAATGATACACAGAAGAATAGAACCAATCTTTTCATTAGAGTACACAAAAAAAGATTATAAATCAAATATTTATGGTGTTTATGGGTTTCAGGTCTTCAAGCTCCTGAATTCCTTCCCAACCTGGATTAATAAAATATTGCTTAATGGCAAGATAGTTCTTGAGTGATTCGCGTACGAGGTCTCTCAGCGCCTTGTTCTCAGTCTGGCAAAGGGACTGAAGGGTACATTTCATTTCCTCTGGAAGCCGGATGGTAAGGGTCGTTTCCATGATCTTCTCCATTGCAAGACAATGAGCTACAGCAGAGTGCAGTTGTCAAGAAGAAATTTTTCCGGATGGATGCTATGTTCAAGGATACATGCCTGGATGAAAAAGCCCGGTTGTTTCTTTTAGCCCAAACAGTACGTTCATATTTTGAACAGCACTTCCAGCCTGGCCTTTCACCAGATTGTCAATCAGGCTTACAACAATGAGCTTCCCTGTCCTTTCATCCACATTCAGGGAAAGATTACAGAAATTGCTGCCACGCACGTTGACGCTGGACTGGGGCGTTTCAGGCCCGAAGACCCTCACAAATACATCATCACGGTAGAAATCCCTGTATGCCTCTTCCGCTGTTGCGAAAGTCTGTCCCCCGGCCAGCCTGCCGTATATGGTGGTCAGGATGCCCCTGCTGAGAGGGACTATATGCGGTGTAAATGTGATTATTATGTCCTGTCCTGCAAGAATACTCAGTTCTCTTTCTATTTCGTACACGTGCTGGTGACCTGATACCTTATAGGCGTTCATGGTTTCATAGCGTGCAGGATAGTGAAAAGTAGGACTTGGGGTTTTCCCGGCCCCGGAAACACCGGTTTTTGCGTCGCAAATGATTGTTTCCGGCTCAATGAGCCCGGATTTTATGGCCGGGGACAGACCGAGGATGCAGCTTACTGCAAAACATCCCGGGTTGCCAATTAGGCTGGAGCCGGCAATTTCGCTTCTGTGAAGTTCTGCAAGGCCATAGACCGATTCAGGCAGTAATTCAGGGGATGCGTGCTCCTGGGTCCGACCGATTCGTGTTGCATATCCTTTGTATGTCTCTATGTCGTTGAAACGGAAATCACCGCTGTAGTCAATGACTTTAACCCCCTTTTTCAGCCAGGGGCCAGCCAGTTGCTGGCCAACACCATCAGGGGTGGAAAAAAAGACAACATCAAAGTCATCAGGACAATCAGGATCATCCGGCGATATAAGGGGTAAATCGCAAAAGCCTGTAAGATGTGGATACAATTCACTTATGGGCTTGCCCACGTCATTCTTGTCAATAAGTGCCATGATTTCTGCATGTGGATGATTCATGAGAAGCTCGACAGCGCCGCAGCCTCCGTATCCGCCCGCCCCGATAATACCAACCTTTATTTTATCCATAAGCTGAACTCCGTGTGTCCTGTACTCTTGATCAATGGTGTTAAACATTGAATCGGAAGTTAATAATATCCCCGTCCTTTACCTCATGGTCTTTCCCTTCAAGTCGAACCAGCCCGGCCTTTTTGGCCTCATTGAAAGACCCATGGGCCTTCAGGTCTTCAAAATTCAAGACCTCGGCACGTATGAATCCCTTTTGTATATCCGAGTGAATAGTCCCAGCGGCTTCCATGGCAGGGGTGCCGGCGCTGACGGACCATGCCTTGACCTCATCAGAACCCACAGTGAAGAAAGATATGCGATTCAATAGATGATATGAACTCTTTATCAAGCGGTCAAGGGCAGATTCCTGAATGTGATAGGCCTCAAGGAATTCCCGAGCCTCTTCTGATGACATGGAGGCAATATCCATTTCAAGGCGACCGCGAACTACAATGAGGTCTATGCCTTCAGGTGTCTGGTCCCATTTCGGTATTTCCTCATCCTCGTCATCGTTGTTGATGATTACGAGTTCAGGTTTTGCAGAGAGAAATGTGAATCCCTTCAAAAGCGGATCTGATGCAAGTTCTTTTATCTTACGAAGTGGTTCCCCTGTTTCGAGATGGCTGCAGCAGGATTTGACGAGTGAATATTCCCGGTCCTGCGCCTTTTTACCTCTTTTTCTGTCCAGTTCAATCCTTTCAATGCGTTTTTCCGCGACTACGAGGTCATTGAGGATCATTTCTTCTTCAATCTTCCAGAAGTCTCGATCAGGTGTGGGAGGAGATCCGGCAGGTCCCGTGAAATTCCGAACTGTGTGCAGGATGGCGTCACATGTGCGAAGCTGGTTCCATATTCCTCCATCGGATCTGGCCTGGGAGGCGGCCGGTATCTTGGAAGGGAGCAGATACTCAATTTTTGTATAGGTGGTCTTCTTTGGCTTGTACATCTCGGATAAAAAGTCAACACGCTCGTCAAGAACCGTAATGGTTGCGATTTTTGTCTCGGCCCGGGATGAGCCATGGAATTCTTCTCCACCTCTTGCCCCTGTAAGTGCGGCAAAGATAGTTGATTTGCCCGACTGGGGAAGTCCTGCAATGCCAAGTTTCATGGTTTTAAGATCCCTCTTTTGTTTCCTCAAACCCGCTTTGGAACAAAACGATGAAGGGCCATAGGTTTCCTTAAGGGCAGTTTTGGGTTTTGAGTTTTGAGTTTTGGGTTCAAAGGTTCAGGGTTCATTAAAAGATGAACATCGAACATCGAACGTACAACATCGAATGAAAAATTAACACCAACTTTAGGCATTTTAAACTTTAGGCACTTATGAATGCATGCAGGAGTAAGCCCCCTTCCAAGGTGCAAATCAAGGCCACGTCCTCTGAGCTTAAATTTTTTATACTACCAGCGTATGTCTTGAAAATCAATGGACGGTGTTCACTTTCTCCTTCTCAGCAAGATATAAATTGCCCCTGTTCCGCCGTCGTAAGGCCTGGCAGTTGAGAATGCCAGAATAATTTTTTTTATACTCCCTCTGCTTAGCCAGAGCGGCAACCGTTCCTTTAGCACAGGGATATGGTTTTCAGAATTAAGACCTCTGCCGTGCACCACAAGTACGCATCTCAGGCCAAGCCTGTGACTATGGATGAGAAAGTCCCGGATTCTGATTTCCGCTTCCTGTTTTGTCAGTCCGTGGAGGTCTATATAGTCCTGAATGGGAAACTGGCCTTTCTTAAGTTTCTGCATCATCTTTTGGCCGAACCCGGGCACGCATCCTTCGATATATTCATCGCTAAAAGTGATGTCCAACTCGGCAGCACCTCTGATTAGATCGTGGAGGTGGGCAATGACCTCCAGTTCGTCATTTTTCGCCGCATGTGCAGATGTCATGGTGGCATCCGGTGTTCGCGTAACAACGTTCGCTTTTCCGGATAAGGGTTTCACATCCTGCATGGCTTCAAGGAAAACTCTGGCTTCATCAGAGGTTGCGTTATCCTCAGGGTCTTCTTTTTCCCCCGGGCCCTTGCCGGGTTGTTTTACCTCTGTTTTTTTCAGGACCGTCCCCTTCAAAGCAGGATTAAAGATCTCCGGCTTTTTTTTCTGATTTTTCAGATCCTGTATATGTCGTTTCTTTTTCTTTTTACGGGACATGTCTGACGACCTGTGGTTTATGGAAATTAAGCTTGAAAACAGAATTCAAAATCTATTATAACATAACACCTAAAACCTGCAATTAGCTTTTAGCAATTAGCCGTTAGCTTAAAGACTACAAGCAGTTGTATAACTTTACGCTGAATTGGCACTTTCATTTTTTGATGCAATTGTATTGTCTGACAACTAATAGCTAACGACTAACCGCTAATTGCATTTTTAGGTAACACAAAAAGAGGACCGAGTCAGGAAGTTGAGATTATTTCGATTTGTAGGCCATGGTAAAGATTGATGACTACAAAAAGGCCCTTGAAATTGCAAAAAAAGGTCCCGATGTCTGTAAACACGGCCACTCGATTCCTTTTTCAAACCGTTAATTATTGAGCTGTTACAATTCATCAATGTCGAGGTTAAGATATGTCTTCAAATAAAGCACTTGTCGGGGTTGTTATGGGCAGCACTTCTGATTCGGAAGTTATGGAGAGTTGCACGGGTGTCCTTGAGGAACTCGGTTTACCGTATGAGACAAGGGTGCTCTCAGCACACCGTACCCCCGATCTTACGAGAGAATATGTAGTAACGGCCGGGGACCGGGGAATTGAGGTAATCATAGCCGCGGCCGGGTGGGCCGCGCATCTCGCTGGATTCATAGCCGCCCATACAACGCTTCCGGTAATCGGGATTCCCATAGATTCTTCCCCACTCAAAGGTATTGACGCACTCCTGTCCACGGTCCAGATGCCTGCCGGGATTCCTGTGGCTACTGTGGCAATAGGGGAGGGCGGGGCAAAAAATGCCGCGGTCCTGGCTGCCCAGATCCTGGCCCTGAAATACCCTGCAATTGCTGAAAGGCTGGGGGTGTATCGTGAAAATCTCACGAAAAAGGCTGTGGAAAGGGCAAGGACTTGGTCAAAATAGAAGAAAAAGCCCCCCTCATCCCGGTTGATACGCAAAATCATATCAGGTCAGGCCTCAAAATGGCCGTACAAGTAATCCTCTCAGGGGGGGTGGTGGCCTTTCCCACGGAGTCTTTCTACGGCCTGGCTGTAAATGCGACAGACGATGAGGCCATACAACGTCTCCTTGTCTTGAAAGAAAGGCAAGGGGATCATCCCATTCTCATCCTGATCCCTTCCGAAGATGTCCTGGGACAGTATGTGGCACATATCCCTGAGATTGCCCGTCGGCTTATCAAAGAATTCTGGCCAGGCGGGCTGACAATGATATTTGAGGCAGGGAAAAGCATCTCCCCCTTGCTTACTGCCGGGACAGGCAAGATTGGGGTCCGTGTTTCCAGTCATCCAATAGCAACCGCATTGGCCAGGGCTGCGGGTATACCAATTAGCGGGACAAGTGCCAATGTTACGGGAAGACCGGCCTGTGTAAATTCAAGAGAGGTTTTTCGGTCCTTGGGCAGAAAGGTGGATTTGATTCTGGACGGAGGAGAAACAAAAGGAGGCGAGGGTTCTACTGTTTTAGATGTAACTGTTCATCCCCCTGTTATTGTGCGTGAGGGGATTGTGGGTCGTGACCGGTTGAAAGGTTATCTCTCCCGGTCATAGACGCGTATATGATGCCGTGTTGTGCCATAACCACCGGTAGTTCCGGCGGTTATGGCTTTGTTTTATCAGCGCCCTTCAAATTTCGGCTTTTCCTTGCCGCCCACACTTGTTAGACCTGTAAGGGCATCCGCAGTAGCAAATACCTTGTTCAAGTACTCCAGTTCTTTCTTGACGCCCTCGGATACGGGAAGCTCATACCCTTCGTCAATAATCTGATTTGCAAGCCGGAGGGCAATGGGTGCATTCCTTGATATGATCTTTGCGGTCTTGGCTACCAGGGGGTCTTCATTTTCAAGATATTCACCACCCAATAGGGCATCGATATTCTTGTCCGCAAAGAGGTCCTTCATCTTACGCCAATCCTCAGGCAGTTCATCCGTTTCCTTGCCTTTGTTTGGGACCAGTTTCCCATCCGCAATAAGGGCCAACATCTTTTCTTCTATTTCCTCGGGTGCAAAGACATAGTCCACAAGACCGATGGAATTGGCCTCTTCTGCGGAAATCAGCCTGCATGAGAAGATAAGATATTTAGCCAGTTCCTTCCCGATGTAGCGGCTGCTTCGCTGGGTTCCGCCGAACCCGGGATAGATGCCAATGCTTGTCTCGGGAAAACCCATGATTGGCTTTGGGACGGCAACTATTACGTCGGCGCAAAGGGCGAGTTCCAATCCGCCTCCCAGGGCCATTCCTTCCATCTTGGCCACCACGAGTTTTTTGCTTTCATCAATACGGTTCATTACTCCCTGGCCGTAAGTGGTGAAGGCAAGATTGTCATCAAGGCGGTTCTCCTTGATGCACTGGACAAAAGCCCCGATATCCGCTCCGGCAACAAAGGCCTTTCCACCTGTGGCATCAATGATAATCGTCTTGGTACCAGGGTCTGCTTCGGCTTCCTGAAATGCCGCTTCCAACTGTTTTATAACTGTCTCATTGAGGGCATTAAGGGCCTTTGGCCGTGAAATTGTCACTCGACCCACGTCTCCATCACGACGGTACGTGACATAAGTTTCAACATCGTTCATTCTTTAATCCTCCATGTATTTTATTGGCTGAAATTATATATGTGCTTTGCTTTTTAGCAAATTGCTGAACAACGGTCAACCAAAACAAGAATCTGGACAGGCTCAAATGCCATGATATTACAGGGTGAATCTGTCCCCCAATTGCCACCACCCGATTATTGAATCATATCTCTCGAATTGGACGCCTTCTTTTTCCTCGATCTCTCTGATCCAGTCTCCCAGACCTGAGGCGTGATGAATGATCAGGGGGATGCTGTGATCAGGTAGGATATCGGACGGCAACGCGTGTTGGTCTATGGTCTTTTGAATGCCGGCGGAGATGTCTTCAGTGTCCCATGGCGTCGGGTGGATGAAGCCGTGTATGGCTCCATCTTTCCTGGAATATCCGAACTCAGGGCCAAACTCATTTTTTACCTCTCTCATCACTTGTATGGCCCTCAAGTTGGTTTCCAGGTCCAGACCCTTATTGAGATTGGCTAATATCCTGTCGTCAAAGGACTCAAAGCCCACCGATGCTAAGAGTATCCGTGTCCCCATATCTTTCGCATAACCCAGGGCCTTGCGCAGATGTCTCTCGCCGGATATAAGCCAGTCTGCCCTCAAGGTGAGATTGATTTGAGATGTCTTTAGATCGTTCTTGTCCATTTCTCTCAGCAATCGCGGCAGACCCGGGAGAGGATTTTCATTGATCAGTTCAAAGGGAATCTTCCTGCCGTCCGGCATGTCCGGGAGGCAGCGGATCTGAGCCATGACTGTCTCT
>JAYEIR010000012.1:0-7043 GCA_034660135.1 Thermodesulfobacteriota bacterium | reverse complement strand
GTGAATACCCTCCATAACCCGTTCTTTCTTCTTAGAGATCTAATATCCGATAAACGGATCTTTTTTCCGTACTGGATTGTCAAGATACTTCTTTGCCAGGAACTGCGCACCGGATGCGTTTTTCATGCTCAGTATTTGATTGTAGTATTTTGTGGCCTCTTGCCGGTTACCCTCAAGGTCGTAGCTCATCCCCATCTTCAGTAGAGGCCATGCGATCATGGCCGGATCATGTTCCGGGTCAGCCTGGTTCAATATCTCCTCTACTTTTATCCGGGCCTCGGCATAACGCGAATGGAAGAGGTCACGGATCGATTCCAGGTAGAGTGCACGCCTCGCCCACAAACGGGCGTCATCGTCCGAATTTGCTTGCAAGCTTCTTTGGCGGAAGTAACGGACAGTCCGCCTGAATTGCGTTTCATTGCCCAGCCTGATATAGCAAACGCCCTGTAAGACCTTAAAACGCGGATTTTGTTCATATCTCGCTGCCAGCCCCTGAGTCAGCTCCAGGGCCTTTAAGAAGTCCTGTTCAAAAAAAAGATAGATGTGGAGAAGCGTATTTTTCGCTTCTGTTCCTGAATAAATCGCCTCTTTGGCGGCAAGACGAAGTTTCCTTATGCCTTCCTCCTTATTGCCTTTGTGTATGAGGAGATATGACAAAAATTTCAGCACCCCGGAGAGATTGGCGGTATAATAGTCAAAGATTCCAATACCCAACAGCACATCCCTGTTGTTCGGGTGCATTCTCAGGGAGGTCTTCAGGGCCTCAATAGATTCGGTGGCCAGAAAAAAGGCAGAGAACCACTTGCCTTCCGAGAGATTAAAACGTCCCTTGAAGCCCAGGGCTCCGCCCATGTAAAAAAAATCATAATAATCCGAGGAACTGCTGTCCTCAATGTGTGTTTTTGCCACATCGATGGTGCGATCAACACGCTCTATGTACGCATCTACGATCTCATCAGAGCAGAATCCTGCGGCATAGCGTGACCACATTACCATTGCCGAATAAAAATAGCCTATTGGTTTGTCCGGAAATTCAGCAATGACTTTCTTGAAAATGCTCTCAGCCTCGTCGAACCTGCGATTATAAAGCAGGTTGATTCCTTTTATTACATCCTCGTTTGGTCTATTCTCCTGAGAAAGAGAAGGGGTCGGATCTGGGTGGCCCAGGGCAAGCTGCTGTGAACCCGGTAGTAGAAATGAGGCCAAGAGCAAAAAAAAGAATAATGTGCAGACCGATTGTGTAAGTGAGCTCGATGTCTTCACGGAAGGATCCTTTGATCTGAATATGGAAAAGAAGGTCTCTGTTGTTTCAGGTTTCTGATTGTACCCCAAAAGCACCTTTTGTCAACGTGGTTTTGGTGCGACCGGCAATTTTAATTATGGCTTCTATTATCAGGGTCCGACTAACATAAAGATTTTGTGGACTTTTTCGAAAAGTATATTATACTAAAAGTTTTGGTAATAGGCTAACAATTCACATGGGAACATGGTTTCCTTGGGTAGAATCGTACCAAGAGCTTAGGAATATGTGGATATGAAAATACTTATTTTGGGCTGCACAGGCATACTGGGAAGTGAGTGCAAACAGGTGCTCAGTCAGGATAACGAGGTAATAGCACTGGACAAAAATGAGCTGGACATTATCAGTTGGGACGGTGTTATTGAAAGCCTTCAAAGGGTTCGTCCTGATGTGGTCATTAACTGTGCAGGATTTACAGACGTGGATGCCTGTGAGACCGAGGCTTTTGCTGTTCGTAAAATAAATATTGAAGGCCCCAGGAACCTGGCCCAGTGCTGTGCAAGATTTGACTGTAAATTAGTTCATATCTCGAGTGATTACATATTTGACGGTCATAAGACGGTGCCACAGCCGTATTTTGAAGATGACAGTACACACCCCCTGTCTGCCTATGGAAAAAGCAAACTGGACAGTGAGGTTGCTGTCAGGGAAAACTCCCCTGATTATATCATAATTCGCAGTGGATGGCTGTATGGCATAAATGGCAGAAACTTCGTAAAATCCATTGTGAACCAGGCCGTCCAAAAAATATCGATAATGGTTGCAAACGATCATTTCGGCTCACCTACCTGGGCTTATCGGCTTGCCGTGCAGATCAGAGAGATTTTGAATAATGAGGGCAGGGGCACTTATCACGCAACAGCAGAAGGCTATTGCAGTAGATTTGAATGTGCAAAATATATCCTGGAAAAACTGAACATAAAGTGTTCAGTAAGGCCTTGCACCATGGAAGATACCAGGAAATTAGCGAAAAGGCCTGTGAATTGTCTTTTAGAAAACAGACGGCTGAAAAACCAGGGAATCAACGCTATGATACATTGGAAAGACGATATGGACAACTTTCTTCAAGCATTTGAAGATAAACTTGTTAAACAAGCCAAAACGCCACAGGCTTAGGTCATGAAATTATTGTTTATATTGCTCGCATTAGGGTATGTCATTTCTCCCTATGATCTTTTACCGGATTTTTTTGTCGGTCTGGGGTGGATTGATGATATAGGCATATTATTCCTTCTCTGGTGGTATCTGTTTATTTACAGGAAAAGACAATACGCATTCCAAAGCCCCGATCAAGCGAGTGAGCAACATCCCTCAGGTGAATCGGGAAAAAAAGACCCCTTTAGCGTTTTGGGTGTAAGCAGGGATGCCTCTTTAGAGGAGATAAAGAGGGCCTATAAGCAACTTGCGAGCAAATATCATCCGGACAAGGTGCTCCATTTGGGCAAAGAATTCAGTGAATTGGCCGAAATGCGTTTCAAGGAGATACAGAACGCATATCAGGAATTAACGTCTAAATAGTGCGTCCCAGGACAGCCCCTTCATAAATTGCTGCCTTGGCACTTCTCGGTTCAAGACAATCCCCGATCTGGTGCACGTCATACCCGAGTGATTTGATTTGATCAAAGAGTTTATTGTCCGGTCGGGAACCCGCGGCAATTACAACCAGTTCCCCTTCAAGAAACAGTTCCTTATTATCTTTACCTGCAACAACCACACCATTGTCTTTCACCCTTAAGACCTTGGATTCGGTCATGATCTTCACATTTTTTTGTTCAAGCTTTTGGAGAAGAATTTTTCTTGTCATGGTCTCAAGTTCTTTTCCGATTTGGGGCAGCATCTCCACAATCGTCACAGGACATCCGTTTTCTGCGAGATGAAAAGAGATCTCGCATCCTGTTGCTCCCCCGCCTATGACTATCGTCTTCTTCCGGGCTGGCCGGTCTCCATTCAGGACTCTGGTGAATGGTATGACAATGCTCTTGTCAAGTCCCTCAACAGCAGGAAAAGATGGGATGGATCCTGTTGCTACAATCACCACATCCGGTTTCTCTGCCTCTATCGTGTCAAGGGTAACTTCATGATTAAGGTGGCATTTGACACTGCACTTCTCGATCTGGCTCTTTAAAAATTCGATCAGGGTGCGCAATTCTTTCTTGTAAGCTGTAATACTTCCTAATATCAATTGCCCTCCAAGGACGGGTTGCTTTTCAAACAGATGCACATCATGCCCCCTCTTTGCCGCTATCCACGCAACATTCAGTCCCCCTGGACCGGCTCCGATCACCATGACTTTTTTGGGGGTCTTGGCAGGACGGAGTGCCATCTCTTTCTCTCTTCCCAGGGATGGGTTGACAAGACATTCAACCCGGCCTTTTCGGAAGATGGATTGCATACAGGTGTTACAGGCAATACAGGTTCTTATATCATCCAGATCCCCTCTTTCCGCCTTTTTCGGCAATTCAGGGTCAGCGAGGAGTCCCCTGCCTATACACACCAGATCGGCCTTACCATCCCTTATGATACTGTCTGCAATCAATGGATCATTTATCCTTCCAACTGCCATAATCGGTATATTCAGGGCCTTCTTGATCTTCTCGGCAGAATCCACAAGACAGGCCTTTTCCATGAACATGGGCTGACAAATCCACTCAGGAGTGGCATCATTGCCTGCTGACACCTGAACAACGTCGATACCTTCCTTCACAAGGATCTCTAAAATCCGGATGCTTTCGTCCACTGTAAGACCGTTTGGCACGAACTCCTGGGCGCTTATCTTGAACGAGAGAGGGAAGGATTGACCAAGCCGGTTTCTAACTTCTCGAACGATCTCCTTTGCAAAGCGCGTTCTCCCTGTAATGTCACCCCCGTATTCATCCTTTCGGATATTGGAGAATCTCGAAAGAAATTGATTGATAATATATCCATGGGCCCCATGGATTTCAATCAGCTCAAACCCTGCCTGGACAGCCCTTTCAGCTGCATCTCCGAATTTCCGGACAAGTTCCTGGATGCCATCAACTGTTAATGGTTCGACATCCCCATGAATAGTCGGACATGGGATAGGGGAGGGCGCTGACGGCTTCTGTTTGATTACCCTGATCGATGTCTGTCTGCCGCCGTGATGGATCTGAACGGCAGGGACCGCACCTTCCGACTTAACGGCCCTGGCGATTTTTGACAGGCCTTCCATAAACCGATCGTCGTATATCCTGGGCTGATGCGGGGAGACAATCCCCTCGGGTGAAACAGCACATGCCTCCATGATGACCATGGCCGGCCCTCCGGCAGCCCTGAGCCTGTAGTGCTCGATAGTCCGGTCATTTATCGAACCGTCATCCTCTATCAGAAATGATGCCAGTCCAGGCATCACGATCCTGTTTTTCAGTGCACAATTCTTAATTGTGAAAGGAGAAAATAAATATTTCATTGTTTATGATTTGTCCTTTTATTTTTCAGTGCAGTCAAATACAAAATTTGAATTTTGTCAAAGAAAAAATATATGCGCGGGAAAAGGAAGGCCCTATCTTTCACAGGAAGTTCGAGATGCGTAAAACCCATTATCAGCCATTTGATACTTGACATAATGACATGCTGGGATTACTCATCAGCCTGAATGGTATTCAGGCAAGGACATTGTAAAGACTTTATCGCTCAAGTTGTCTGAATTATTACTTGCAATGCTTACTTCAACAGGAAAGGTCTTACCAAGCTTATACAGGTAGATCTCCAATATTGTCTTTGCAATGATTCAGAAATACCAGAAACAGGAGCCCATTACAAGTGCAAATTCAAAAAATCATAGACGGTTCTCTTAAGGTAGTGGACCTAAAAAACATTAATGACCAGCCAGGGCCTTATTGTATGAGTTTTGGATTCAATCTATCCTTATTGGCCCAATCCATAGAAAGAGTTGGTTTGATTGACAGACCTCTGATGGCAGAAGATAAACATGGCAGATTGACCGTAATTACTGGTTACCGCAGGATTCTGGCGCTTAGATCCCTGGGATGGATCACAATCCCGTGCAGGATTATAGGAGGATCGGAACTGTCTCCCTTAGAATGTCTTTGCCTGAACCTTTATGATAATCTTGCGACAAGGAATCTGAATGAAGTGGAAAAGGGAATGGTGTTGAGCAGGCTGACATTGTGGGTTCCAAGATCTGAAATTATGGACCACTATATGCCGTTATTAGGGCTCCCGTCGCATGAACCGACCCTTAATCTCTTTACAATGCTTGAAAGAGAATTGAATAAAGACGTTAAGGAACATCTCGTACAGGGGATTCTGTCAATGCAGTCTGTGAAGTCCCTCCTGGACATGAAACATGAGTCCCGTTTACTGGTTTTCAACTTAATATCAACCTTAAAGTTTAACATTAATCAACAGATACAACTTGTTGAGTATCTTGCTGAATTGTCACACATTAAAAACACGACAATATCTGATCTTTTAGGGGATCAGGCTATCGGCAGGATCTGTTCAGATATTCGTATGAATAATCCACAAAAGGCAAAGGCACTGCTGAGCTGTTTAAGAAATATGCGATTTCCCACATTGGTTGATGCCGAAAGAGTATTCAAGAACAGGATCTCCGGTCTGGGTCTACCTGAAGGCGTGAGAGTGGACGCACCGCCATATTTTGAACAGCCGGGTTATCGTCTTCAGGTGTCTTTTAAGGATGGGAAAGAACTAAAAAACAAGATAGAACATTTAAACCGGATACAGGGTATAGAAGACTTAGGCGACCCATGGAAAGAACAAGTTTAATGGGGAATTTCACCGTAAAACAAATCGTTGTCGAGGACGGAGCCAAAGGACGGCCCATTACTGATAGAATTATAGAGAGATTGCCCGGGATTCCCATTGAGTGGGGGCAGAAATCAGGGGCAAGATATGACGATTTGGACAGTGGCAAGGAGACCCTGCATCTTCTTTCTTTTAAAGGCGAATTTCTTAAGCCTTGTCCGGGGACCAGGGAATATATCTGCTGCGGGTATCAAATCCTCAACGTGGCAACAAATTGCCCTCTTGATTGCAGTTATTGCATATTGCAGTCTTATTTCAATCACCCCCATCTGAGAGTGTTTGTTAATCTGGAACAAGAACTTGATAGAGTTATACAGGCAATTGACAGTGATCCTGCAAGGATTTTCAGGATAGGCACGGGGGAATTCACTGACAGCCTTGCTATTGACAGCATAACATGCTGGAGTGATCTGCTTGTCCCGGAGTTCTCAAAAAGAAAAAATGCGGTTTTAGAGCTTAAGACCAAGACAGTAGAGATCGAAAGGCTTATTGCCTCAAGATACAGGGACCGGATTATCGTTTCCTGGTCTCTGAACAGCCCGTATATAACTGCCAGGGAGGAGCACAGGGCCCCTACGATTGAAAAAAGGCTGAAAGCTGCCCGCCGATGCCAGGAGGAGGGATTTATCCTGGGTTTTCACTTTGACCCGCTTATCCCTCACCCGCAATGGAAAAGCGGATACATAGAGACACTTGAATTAATGGATAAATATCTTGACCCTAAAGGAATCATATGGATAAGTATGGGGTCTTTCAGGTTTATGCCGGGACTGAAACAAATTATCAAAAGACGGCATCCGGAGACGTGCGTACTTGACGGGGAATTCATCCGGGGACTGGATGGAAAAATGCGATATTTCAAGCCTATACGGATTGATCTCTATTCGTTCATGCGGGAGGAACTAAATAAATGGCATACGGATTTAGGCCTTTA
>JAYEIR010000011.1:0-7049 GCA_034660135.1 Thermodesulfobacteriota bacterium | reverse complement strand
CTATTTTGCTTTGAGCATCTTTTTGATCTTTTTCTTATACAATGCCCTTTTCAGACTGCTGATACGATCAATGAAAAGAGTACCATTCAGATGATCAATTTCATGCTGCAGGCACACAGCCAATAGATCCTCGGCCTCGATGTCCACCGGCTTACCGTTCCGATCCGCTCCCCTCACCTTGACCCGTGCATTCCGTGTAACGTCGGCCATAAAATCCGGTACGCTCAGGCATGCCTCTTCCCAGGTAATACTACCTTCAGCCAGTACAACCTCAGGATTAATCAATACCGCAGTGTTCCGCCCCTCCTCCCTGGGACTGGCATCAAACACGATCACCCTTTTCAGTTCTCCCACCTGGTTGGCGGCCAGCCCAATACCTGGCGCATCATACATCGTCTCAATCATACTATCAACCAGGGCCTGGATCTTTTCATCTATATCCATAACCGGTTCTGCGTGCATATTCAGAACCGGATCCGGATATGTATATATTTTCATTTCACGAATGTCATTTCTCATGGCCCTGTCAAGTTCCTCCAATACATGTAATTTTCTATCGCAACTTTTTATGTTATCATAATACTTCAGGCCATGCCTCAGACCTTTTGTAATCTGCGCAGGAAAGTAATACCTAAAAAACGCAATCAGCGGTTAGCTATTAGCTGCATAAAGTCAATTAGTTGTCAGACAATACAGTTTCATCAAAAAATGAAAGTTTCAATTCAGCGTAAAATTATACAAATGCTTGCAGTTTTTAAGCTAACGGCTAATTGCTAAAAGCTAATTGCAGATTTAAGGTAATTCTAAACATTTCCCCAAAACAAGTCAACTTCGCTGTTACCCTATCAGAAAATCCTTCTTGACTTTTCCATATCATATCCATATTCAGAAGGCATGATGAAAAGGACAATAGAATTTCTGTTTGAAATAGGTATGCTGAAAAAGACGCCTCGTACCGGCTATCAGTTTCTGGGTTCCGGCGGTGAATCAGTGGCAGACCATTCGTTCCGTACGGCCGTCATCGGTTATGTACTCGCCTCTCAGGAGCCTGACGCAGACCCGGCAAGAGTAGTCCTGATGTGCCTTTTCCATGACTTCCCCGAAGCCAGGACAGGCGATCATAATTATGTAAACAAAAAATATATCAAGTCAGATGAAGATAAGGCTATTCGTGATCAGCTAAGGGGGCTACCATTTGGTGACAAAATTGCAGCCACTATGCAAGAATTCAATAGCGCCAACACATTGGAGGCGTGCCTGTCTAAGGATGCTGACCAGCTTGACTTTATAATGGAACTAAAGGAGCAGTTGGACCTTGGCAATACTAACGCGAAAGACTGGCTATCATTTGCCGTGAAAAGGCTCATCACTGAAGGCGCAAAGAACATGGCACAGGAGATATTAAGAACTCACAGGACCCAATGGTGGTTCGACAAAGAAACTGACTGGTGGGTCAATGGACCTGAAAACCAACGGAAAGACGATTTATAACTTATGGCTCCGCGGTTCCCGAAAAAGGTAACAGCTCAATAATTAGCGGTTTGAAAAAGGGATCGAGAGGGTGGTGCTTTCAGGTTTGTTCCTGGTAATACAGGAGGCCTTCCAGGTAAAGTGGTTAAACAAACCTTTGTGGACTTTTCATGTTGAATTCATTCGACCGTCGGTAAACCATACTGAGGAAATTGTGAGGACGGATCTTGCCGCGCTGTCTATTTTTTTTATTTGTTATCCTTTACAATTAACATCAGATGAATTATACTATTAAGTTTTGTATAGCTTGTATAGCTCTGAAACACTCAGATGAGTGCTCAGAGACACAGAGATTGAAATAATTAGTTATTAAACGGAGATCATTATGGCACGAATTACAGTAGAAGACTGCCTGAGGAATGTGGATAATCGGTTTGAACTAATTCACCTGTCTGCCAAACGAATTCGTCAATTGAGAAAAGGCTCAGAACCTTTGGTAGTCTGTAAGAACAAGGACACGGTAGTGTCTCTGAGGGAGATCGCTGCCGGCAAGGTGTTTAGGGTGAATAATAGAGAAAGGGATTATTTGACTCAGGATACAGAAGGCTCAGATATCACAAAACTTCCCCAATATCCCGACGAATCCTCCCCCGGCGATGAACCGGAAAAGCAGCAGTCCATTATCGGTGAAAATTAGTTAGTGCCTAAACAAATATCGGTCAAAAAGGGTTTTCATTAGTATGCACAAGAGAGATTACTATGAAGTCTTGGGCGTTTCCCGAAATGCCGGAGATGAAGAAATCAAGAAGGCTTATCGAAAGCTGGCCTTGAAACATCATCCTGATAGAAACCAAGGGGGCAAAGGGGCTGAAGATAATTTCAAAGAGGCTGCCGAGGCCTATGAAGTACTAAGGGACAGAGAAAAAAGACAAATTTATGACCAGTACGGGCACGAAGGACTTGAAGGAAGAGGATTCAGGGGCTTCAGCGGTTTTGAAGACATCTTTTCCAGTTTCGGAGATATCTTTGAAGATTTCTTTGGGTTTGGAAACAGCAGTGGCACGAGAACTCGAGGCAAGCAGGGAAGAAGCCTTCGGTATGATCTGAAATTGACATTAGAGGAAGCGTTCTTCGGCATAGAAAAAGAAATATATTTTCAGAGAATGGAAGCCTGTCATTCATGTAATGGTTCCGGTTCGAATCACGGAAGCGAGCCCCAGATATGCCCTACATGCCAGGGCAGAGGTCAGGTTATTCGATCTCAAGGATTCTTTCAAGTCAGCACTACATGCCCCATGTGTCACGGAGAAGGACAGGTTATCAGTGATCCATGTAAGGCCTGCTCCGGCCAGGGAAAGATAAGAAATACGAGAAATATCAATGTGAAGATTCCGCCAGGGGTTGACACCGGATCCCAATTGAGACTCATGACCGAAGGTGAGCCAGGGGAATACGGAGGTCCTCCTGGAGATCTTTTTGTAGTCATCCATGTAAGAGAACATGAGTTTTTCAAGCGAGAGGACGATGACCTGATCTGTCAGATCCCTATTTCATTTGCCCAGGCGGCACTCGGGGATGTTTTGATGATCCCTGGCTTGGGAGACGATGAAACACACGAATTAGAGATCTCCTCGGGAATTCAACCAGGTGACGTTATTAAGATCCCGGGAAAAGGTATGCCAAGCCTCAGGGCATATCACAAAAGGGGCAACCTTTACGTAAAGATCATCGTCAAGATCCCGGAAAAGCTGAACCAGGAGCAGAAAGAACTGATAGAAGCCTTTGCCGAGACAGAGGATTTGAAGCTGTCCCATAAAAAGAAAAAACCCGAAACCTTCTGGAAGAAAATGATGCAATAGCCTGAATGGGATTGGCAGTTGATGTCAGGAGTATGGCCTTTTGTTTTTCTACAATTATTTGCTTTACATTCCGCATCAAAGGTGATATAATTTTATGTTAAAATAAATTCAATAATCCGTTAGTTGAAAGCCATGCTGACCAAGAAAAAAATAGAACACTTCAAACGCACACTCGACAAGAGGCTGGAAGGCCTTTTGGCAGAGGCCAACAAAACTGTTAGCGACATGACCGATCAGAGGGACAACTTTCCTGATCCTACTGACCGCGCATCCTTAGAGTCGGACAGAAATTTTGAGCTCAGGATCCGCGACAGGGAAAGAAGACTGATCTCAAAAATAAGTGACACATTAGACAGGATTGACAACGGAACCTTTGGAATCTGCGACGCATGCGGCGAGGAGATTTCAGAAAAGCGCTTAAAGGCTCGTCCTGTAACTACCTTATGCATTAATTGCAAGCAAAAGCAGGAAAACAGTGAAAAACTCAAAGGGTTATGATCGTAAGAGCAGAAATTGATCTTCGGAAAACTGAATAGGGGCAATCGAATTCCGTATCCTGACTTCCCAACGCAAATATTTCAGCCGGTGCATATATGATGCCCGGCTTTTTTTGTAGTTTTAACCGCCTGGCAAGGTATCTCCGGTCCATCACATAAGATACGCCCCCACATCAAGTATAATTGAATTCGATTATGCCAAGAAAACAAGACAAAAACAATAAGCACTCAGAATATGTCCACAAAGAGGTCATAACTACACATATCAACGCAGACTTTGATGCATTGGCATCCATGATTGCTGCGAGAAAACTGTATCCCGACGCCACTCTTGTGTTTCCAGGGTCTCAGGAAAAAAACCTCCGGAACTTCTTTCTTCACTCCACATCATACGTTTTCAACTTCGTCAAAGTTAAACAAATTGATCTTGACCGCGTCAAGAGGCTGATTATAGTGGACACGAGACAAAAGTGTCGAATCGGAAAATTTGCTGAACTGGTGGGCAAAGAAGATATCGAGATCCATGTGTATGACCATCACCCTGATTCCAATGATGATATCCAGGCCAATGTTCAGATGATCCGGAAAATCGGCGCCACAACTTCACTCCTCATTGAGCTTATCAAACAGAAAGGCATTAGCATTACTCCTGATGAGGCTACTATTATGTGCCTCGGGATCCACGAGGACACAGGGTCGTTCACTTTTTCTTCCACAACGGCTGAAGATTACAAGGCAGCAGCATGGCTTACCCGCCAGGGTGCTAAACATAATATCATTGCTGACATGCTGACGAGAGAGCTGACAGCAGAGCAAGTGTGGCTTCTCAACGATCTCACACAGTCCGCTGTAACCCGCGTTATTAACGGCGTGGAAGTTGTCATCACCAAGGTCATCAGGGATGAATATGTAGGTGATTTTGCTGTCCTGGTGCACAAGTTCATGGAAATGGAAAATCTGAACGTTGTCTTTGC
Organism: Thermodesulfobacteriota bacterium; assembly: GCA_034660135.1. Taxonomy (GTDB): domain Bacteria; phylum Desulfobacterota; class DSM-4660; order Desulfatiglandales; family Desulfatiglandaceae; genus JAYEIR01. Next base: position 2,249 of record JAYEIR010000011.1, on the reverse strand, counting down.
CCTTGCCCAGATGCAGGATCGTATCTATCTTGTCGCTCGAAGTCGAACAGAAGACGTAAATGTGGCGGAAATTGCCCTTGCCCTCGGCGGAGGCGGACATCCGCAGGCATCATCAGCTTCTATCAAAAACAAGACCATGACCCAGGTAGAAAGATCACTTCTGGCACTGTTGAGGAGACGAATCAATCCCACAAAAAAAGCAAAGGATATGATGTCTTCTCCTGTAATCCATATCCCCCCCTCCGAGACCCTTGAGAAGGCCACCAATTTGATGACGAGGTACAATATCAATGTCCTCATGGTTATAGATGACGATGGTATTCTTAAGGGCTACGTTACAAGGCAGGTTGTTGAAAAAGCAATATTCTTTGGGCTTGAACAAATCAAGGCAACTGAATATATGAACATTGAATTCTCGACCGTGGATCCTGATGCCTCTCTTCGAGAAGTGCAGGAATTAATTATCAGAAATAAATTGCGCGTACTCCCGGTTGTGAAGGATGAAAAGGTGCTTGGGGTAATTACAAGGACCGACCTCCTCAACATCCTGTTGGGAGATCCACTGATTCCGGAATTCCTGTATGATTCCAAATATGCATCTCATTTTACAAGGAAAAAGAACACTGCGGCCCTGTTAAAAGCGTTGCTGCCGGGGAAGGTCATCAAAACCTTAAAGGACTTAGGACAAACGGCTGATATCCTTGGATATAATACCTATCTTGTGGGAGGACTTGTCAGAGACGTGTTGTTGAAGCGGGAAAACCTGGACGTGGACATTGTGGTTGAGGGTGATGGCATCAAATTTGCTCACGAATTTGCCGGACACCACGATGCCCGGGTCAGGAGCCACCGGAAATTCGGGACGGCCGTGTTAATTTTTCCTGATGGCTTTAAGGTGGATGTGGCCACGGCCCGAATGGAATTCTATGAATCCCCTGGAGCATCGCCCATTGTGGAGTGGAGCTCGCTAAAACTGGATTTATACCGCCGTGATTTTTCGATAAATGCACTCGCGATCCAACTGAATAAGAGGAGTTACGGGACCCTGATTGATTATTTCGGCGCTCAAAAGGATGTCAAAGACAGGGTACTAAGGGTCCTGCACAATCTCAGCTTCGTTGAAGATCCTACACGTGTACTACGCGCTATAAGGTTTGAACAGCGTTTTGGTTTCACAATCGGGGCACTGACGCTTGCCCTGATCAAAAACGCAGTGAAGATAAATTGCTTCAAGGATGTTTCAAGTCGCCGGCTTTTCCAGGAATTGAAACTCATCCTAAAGGAACAGGACCCTATCAGGTCCATCAAGAGAATGAATGAATTAGATATCCTCCAGTTTATTTCCCCTGAGATCCAATTCACGGATAAAGTCAATCGCCTGCTGGAAGAGACCAGGAAGGTCATTGACTGGTACAACCTGATATACCTCGAGGGACCATTTGAAACCTGGAAGATCTACTGGCACGCTCTTACTTCTTCCCTTGATAATAGCGAACTGAAATCCTTGGCAGAAAGCATGGGCATGGTAGACTTGGACAGTCGCAAGATGATTTCACAAAGGGAAAGGGAAAACGAAATAATGGATGCCCTTCACAAATTTGACGGAGACAATTACCATCTCTATACATTGCTTGTTGCATATGATACAGAGTTGTTGCTTTACCTCATGGCAAAGACCAACAGCGAGAAAGTCAAGCGGCTTATTTCCAATTTTTTCACAAGACTGAAAGGGACAATGATTCAACTGAGTGGAAAAGATCTCTCGATCATGGGCTTCAAACCCGGTCCATTTTTCAAGAAGATCTTTGATAGCGTTTTAGAAGCACGGCTGAATAATCTGGTTAAGACAAAAGAAGACGAGATCAGGTATGTCAAGGATAACTGGCAAGAGCATATTGAGAATTCCTGAAAATTATTGGCTCCCTGGTCTATAATTGAGGGTCATCTCCAAAAGAATTGGTAGGATTATAAGGATTCAAGGGGTCGAGGAAAGTGCTTAAGACTTATAAAGAGTTAAAAGTTTGGCAAAGGTCATAGTGACAACTCACGTAGTCAGGCTGAAGTCCCGATTTAAATTGGGAAAGGCTGAAGGGACCGAAAGAGCGCGATTGCGGCGCTTTAGCAGAGAAATAGTAGGTTTTTGTATCCCGATTTGAATCGGGACTTCAAAATTCGCAGTATCCCCGCTTTTTCCTAATCCCGACTCGTCGGGACAGCCTATCCACCTGAGTAGAGGTCATACCAGCTAT
>JAYEIR010000010.1:26204-27718 GCA_034660135.1 Thermodesulfobacteriota bacterium | reverse complement strand
AATAATGGTGGGAACTGTATGGAATTATATCGGTGACAATAATACCTTCTGGGTATAAGATTTGATGAATGAAATGGTTGGTTTCAGACTCTCACAACATAATTAGACTCGCAACATAATGACCCTTTCACACCTTTCACCTTCTGTAAAACAAGGGGGCAGGGAAAAAAAGATAACAGCATAAAAGGTCAATCCATGTTAACATATTTATCAAGCAGCATATGGGCATCGCCGGCGTAGACGCTGGTCAATACTGTAAATGTTGTGGGTGCTATGGGGAAGGGTATTGCCCTGCAAACGGTTGCGTTAAAATTTTAGGCACTTTTATTTTGAGGTTAAAATGGACTTTTTTAAGAAAGCAGAAAGACTAAATAAATTGCCACCATATCTTTTCAAAGAGATTGATCGTAAAAAGGCAGAGGTCATGGCGCGTGGGGTGGACATCATCGACCTGGGTGTCGGCGACCCTGATCTCCCCACCCCACCGCACATCGTTGAGGCCTTAAAGAAGGCCGTGGACGATCCGGCCAATCACAAGTATCCTTCCTACTCAGGAACAAATGAATTCAAAGAGGCCATTGCTGAATGGTACCAGAAGAGATTCGGAGTCGAAATTGACCCGAAGACCGAGGTGCTTGTTCTTATCGGGAGCAAGGAGGGGATTGCTCATTTCCCTCTGGCCTTTATCAATCAGGGCGACGTGGCCCTTGTGCCTGCTCCGGCCTATCCCGTGTATCATGTTGCGACGCTTTTTGCCGGCGGGGAATCCTTTTTCATGCCTCTCTTGAGCAAGAACGGGTTTTTGCCGGACCTTGACGCCATTCCCGACGATATAGCTGACCGGGCGCGCATCATGTTCCTCAACTATCCCAACAATCCCACTTCCGCACTGGCTGATTCGGATTTCTTCAGAAAGGTTGTTATATTTGCAAAGACACACAAAATCGTGGTATGTCATGATGCAGCTTATACTGAGATGGGCTTTGATGGGTTGCGTCCTCCAAGTTTTCTGGAAACCAGGGGGGCTAAGGATGTGGGGTTGGAATTTCACTCGCTTTCCAAGACTTACAGCATGACGGGCTGGCGTATCGGCTTTGCAGTAGGAAACAGGTACGCCATAGATGGGCTTGGCGCAATCAAGAGCAATATCGATTCCGGCGTATTTCTGGCTGTTCAGAGAGCCGGGATAGAGGCCCTTCGTGGAGACCAGGCGTGCGTAAGAGAAATGGTGGAGGTTTATTCCAAACGGCGGGACCTGATGGTCAAAGGTTTGCATGATGCAGGCTTTGAGGTGGAAGCGCCCAGGGCGACGTTTTACCTCTGGGTCAGGGTACCTGAAAATTACACCTCCGCAGTGTTGTGCACCCGCATGTTAGAGGATTGCGGTATCGTTGTAACACCGGGGAACGGTTTTGGGGAACCCGGAGAAGGCTATTTTCGGATCGCGCTGACCCAGGGAATGTCAAGACTCGAAGAGGCCATACAGAGATTGAAGTCACTGGCCCTGTAAACAT
>JAYEIR010000010.1:0-26104 GCA_034660135.1 Thermodesulfobacteriota bacterium | reverse complement strand
ATCGTTGTAACACCGGGGAACGGTTTTGGGGAACCCGGAGAAGGCTATTTTCGGATCGCGCTGACCCAGGGAATGTCAAGACTCGAAGAGGCCATACAGAGATTGAAGTCACTGGCCCTGTAAACATGCACTATCAATAAATGACCAAAACAGGCTACATCGGTATAGGCTCGAACCTTGGAGACAAGCTGAACAATTGTCTCAAGGCCATTGATCTGATTGACAGGACACCGGGCTGCAGTGTTGAAGCAAGATCCCGTTTTTTTCGGACAGAGCCAGTGGGCGTTGAAGGACAGGACTGGTATATCAACTGTGCCATTTCCTTGTCCACCCGTCTTTCTGCTCAGGATTTGTTGAAGGTCCTTCAGGCTGTTGAGGCAGGCATGGGTCGAGAGAGAAAGGACAAGTGGGCCTCGCGAACCATTGACCTGGACATCCTTTTCTTTGGAGAGTCTGTAATTGACCGGAAGGCCCTGAGGGTACCCCACCCGCTTATGCACTTAAGAAGATTTGTCCTGGTGCCGATGGCTCAACTGGCCCCGGACCTGAGACATCCTGTTCTGGGCAAGACAATGGTTGAACTGCTGGATCTTCTTGCGGGTGAAAGGCAGGCTGTGATCTGCCTTGAGGAGGTATAAATGCGTCTTCTTATTATTGTGGTCCTTGCCTATTTGCTCTATCGAGTGCTTAAGAGATTTATAGTTACAAGGCAAAAGATGCATATGAGCAGCAACATGGGAGCTGTTGATGAGATGGTCCAGGACCCTTTCTGCAAGACTTATATTCCTTTGAGGAGTGCGCAGAGAAAGATCATACAAGGGCAGGAATATTTTTTCTGCAGCAAGGAGTGTGCTGACAGATTTGAAAAGGAAATGAAGCCGGATCGAAAGGCATAAAGTATTACAAAATCGTAACTACTTAGGTTACAGGATGACGGAGGAGATATGAAATTTTTCATTGATACGGCCAATGTTGAAGAGATCAAAAAAGCCAATGAGCTGGGGATGGTTGACGGGGTAACCACTAACCCGAGTCTTGTCTCCAAAGAGGGACGGGAATTCAAAGGGCTCATAAAGGAGATATGCGATATTGTTGATGGCCCGGTTAGTGCCGAGGTACTTAGCCTGGAAACCGAGGGAATGATACGTGAAGCCAGGGAATTGGCTGATCTGGCCGATAATATTGTAGTCAAAATACCCCTGATAGAAGAAGGACTTAGGGCTGTCAAGGTCCTGGCCCAGGAGGGCATCAAGACAAATGTGACTCTCTGTTTTTCGGCTGTTCAGGCTCTAATGGCGGCAAAGGCCGGGGCCGCCTATGTGAGCCCTTTTGTCGGAAGATTAGACGATATAAGTCATATGGGCATGGAACTGGTAGAACAAATTATTACGATCTATGACAATTACGGCTTTGACACAGAGGTGATTGTGGCCAGCGTTCGAAATCCCATACACGTACTTGAAGCAGGTCTCATGGGCGCTGATATCGCCACAATTCCTTTCAATGTCATTCAACAGTTGGTCAAACATCCCTTGACGGATATTGGTCTAAAGAAATTCCTTGCTGACTGGGAAAAGCTGAGTTGAACATGGCTGCCAAAAATATGGCATGGGCTGCTGCCTTGATGCTGGGTCTTCTGGTGCTAATCAGCAATTCAGCATGGGCGGATATTTATCGTTATGTGGACAAGAACGGTGTCTGGCATTTTACCAATATTAAGACCGACACGAGATACAGGCTTTATATATGCACGACCCGTAAGGCACCTTCAGAATATATTAAAGACTATGATATTATCATCAGCCAAGCGTCAAAGCAATTCGGGGTGGACCCCTTGCTTGTCAAAGCAGTTATCAAGGCGGAATCAGACTTTGACCATAAGGCGGTCTCCAGTAAAGGGGCACAGGGTCTTATGCAGCTAATGCCGGACACGGCCAATGATCTGTATGTTGAAAACCCTTTTGATCCGGAAGAAAACATCTTTGGCGGTACCCGGTACCTTGGTCTTTTGCTGAAGCGTTTCAAAAATGACAAAGCCCTGGCCCTGGCCGCCTATAATGCCGGGCCGGAAAATGTTGGCTACTATCAAGGAGTGCCACCATTTCCGGAAACCGAGACCTTTGTGAAAAGGGTGATTAATTACTATCAATCGTATCGGCTCAATAAATAGGGGTAAAAGTGAGAGGATTCAAGGGTTCGAGGGGAGTGCTTAAGAATTATAAAGAGTTGAAAGTTTGGCAAAGGTCATATCAGCTATGTTTAGAGATTTACAAAGCACTCGACACCTTGAATCCTCGAACCCTTTACATCAACTAATCGGGAGAAGAGCCTTAATTCTTAAAAGGCGACAATTTGCACGGTATTCATGAAATCCAATTCGCATAGGAAAACATGTAACCTGCCTAATACACTAACAGTTATTAGGTTGGCCAGTATCCCCCTGGTCTTGATTTGCCTGAATTTTCAAGGGAGATGGGGGAGCTTCCTGGCAGGACTGTTTTTTGCCCTGGCAGCGATCACAGACATTTTAGACGGTTTTATAGCAAGGAAATATGGGGCTGTGACTGTATTGGGAAAATTCCTTGACCCGTTAGCTGATAAGCTTTTGGTTTCTATGACCATGATCATGCTCATCCCCTTGGGCCGAATTCCCGTCTGGATGGTAATTGTGATTATTGGAAGAGAAATGGCAGTGACAGGTTTGAGGGCAATCGCCGTGAATGAGGGGATTGTCATACAGGCAAGCCCCTTGGGAAAGTACAAGACCATCTTCCAGTCAGTTGCGATAACAGGGCTGTGTCTCCATTATGTCTTCCTAAATATCAATTTCCAGGTTGTGGGCATGACATTTTTGTGGGGCGCATTGATCCTGACCCTGTGGTCCGGATGGGACTATTTCCGGCATTTCAGGGAGGTCTTGTCCCCGTCAGGCAAGTAAAGCGAAAACCGGTCCATTGGCAGGCTTTGCGGCTTTTCAAAAGAGACCCCTCTGCCCTCTTCCATAGTTAGAATTGCTGGAGTTGGAAGCTTTTTTATTGACAAACCGGGTATGTGTTGTAAAATAAAAGATTGTTGAGCGGGAATAGCTCAGTTGGTAGAGCCTCACGTTGCCAACGTGATTGTCGCGGGTTCAAGTCCCGTTTCCCGCTCCAAAAAGATATAGGCGGCATAGCCAAGTGGCTAAGGCAGCGGTCTGCAAAACCGTTATTCACCGGTTCGAATCCGGTTGCCGCCTCCAGTAATTTCAAGGGGAGTGACTGTTATGGTTGCTCCCCTTTTTTTAAATATATCCCACATAGGAAATGCTGACCCGTAGTCCTAAATAGTCTCTAAACGAAAACCTCGAAATGAAAACGAACACAACATCAATCATGAGGTTTTACTGAGTTGGAATTGATTCCATTAATCCAAAATCCAAAATCGTGACTGAACAGGGTTTTCGTTCAGTCACTAAATACTACTTCATTCAGAATAGAAAGGTATCAAACTCATGTCTGACCCATGCGACGGGAATACGATCGCGGTTTTTATTCGAACAACCCAGCCAGGTAAGTGACCCGTGATGTTGGTTGCGGTAAAGAAAAATTTTGCTTTGCGATAGCATGAAGTCCGTGCTATCATGAATTTATGATTCAATCTTTCTGGATTTCGGGGATATTCTTAAATTATCAAGTATCTATGCTTCCGATTTAAGTTATTTTATTATTTAAGGATGTCCCCATTTTCAGACGGGGCGGCCAACAGGATCGAATCAACATGTTACATGGATTTTGCAGGATTCAAGTATTGGCCTTAATCTGGATACCTTTAAGAAGAAAGGGAGCAACATGGCATTGGATGTCACTATCCGAATCGGCGGCCGGGCGGGTCAGGGGATGCAGTCCATCGGGCTGATTCTGGGCAAGATCTTTACGCGTCAAGGTTATTATGTGTTCATCCATCAGGACGTTGAGGCCCGGATCCGTGGGGGCCACAGTTTTGTACAGATCCGAATCAAGGACGAGCCTGTTTATGTCCATAGCGATAAGGTGGACCTTCTGATCGCCCTGGACAAGGGCTCCATGGATCAGGATCAACCTGATCTGGCCCCGGATGATATCATGATCTTTGATGTACAGGAAATGGGATTTACATCGGACAATCCCGCCCGCCTTCCCGTTCCCATGGAACAATTGGCCATGGAGGCGGGAAAAAATAAAATCATGGCAAACTCGGTCGCTACCGGGGCGGCACTGGCACTGCTGGGCGTCGATCTTCAGCCCCTCCTCGATCGCCTGGATGAGGAGTTCTCGGCCAAGGGTCCGGAAATCGTCGAAAAGAACCGAAACTGTGTTTCTTCAGGATACCGGTACATTCAGAGGCATTTCAAAGGATACTTTCCAAAAAAAATACCACCCGCACCCTTTAAGAAAGAGAAGCTCCTGCTGACCGGAAGCCAGGCCATGGTCCTGGGGGCCGTCTGTTCCGGGTTGAAATTCTATTCCGGCTATCCCATGTCTCCTTCCACGCCTATTATGGAGTTTGTGGCTTCTCTCGGCGCGGAACGCGGCATCATCGTCGAACCCGCGGAAGATGAGATCGCGGCAATCAACATGGTGCTTGGGGCGTCCTTTGCGGGAGTCCGTGCCATGACGGCCACCTCGGGAGGGGGTTTCTGCCTGATGGTGGAGGGTTTGGGGCTGGCCGGCATGACCGAGACACCTGCCGTGATCGTCGTTGCCCAGAGGGCCGGACCTTCGACAGGGCTGCCCACGAGGACCGAACAGGCGGACCTCGATTTTGTGATCCATGCCTCCCATGGTGAGTTCCCGAGGGCGGTGTTAGCACCCGGCCATGCGGAGCAGGCCTTTTACACCATGGCCAAGGCCTTCAATCTGGCAGATCGATTCCAGAGCCCGGTAATCGTTCTGGGGGATCAGCATCTGAACGATTCCTATTTCACGGTGGATCACCTGGACCTGGGACGTATGACGATCGATCGAGGCAGCATCATCCCGGAAGAGGAGATGGCATCTCCCCTGGAATACAAGAGGTATGCGTGGGATGAATCGGGCATCTCTCCCAGGATCCTTCCCGGGCAAGGGAAGGCCGTCCTCTATGCGGACAGCGACGAGCACAACGAGGCCGGACATATCACGGAGAGCGCAATGGTTCGAAAAGCCATGGTCGTCAAGCGCCTGCGAAAGGTCGAGGGGCTCCGGCGTGAGATGGATCCGCCGGAGGTCTGTGCCGAACCGGATGCCGATCTCCTGCTATTGGGCTGGGGTAGCACCTACGGGGCCTTGGGGGAGGCCGCGAATATTCTCACCCGTAGCGGCCTCAAGACCGAAGTGTGGCATTTTTGCGACCTCTTTCCCTTTCCCGATGCCGATCTTTTAGCCCAACTCCCTGAAAAGACTCAGATCATTTCTGTGGAAAACAACTCCACGGGCCAGTTCGCCAGGCTTTTTTCCGGACAAGGCGGCATCCCGATCGACCACCAAATTTTTAAATTCGACGGGAGGCCCTTTTCTCCCAGGGATATCGTCACCCGTGTCTATAGAGCCCTTTAAGGAGGAAAAAATGGTTACACTGGATGACTATTATAGCGATGATCCCGTGGCCTGGTGCCCGGGCTGCGGCAATCACTCTATTCTTAAAGCGCTCAAGCAGGCCCTCGTTGACCTGGACAGGCCTCCCCATGAGATCCTGATCGTTTCCGGCATCGGTCAGGCCTCAAAAACCCCACACTATCTCCGATGCAACACCTTTAACGGACTCCACGGAAGGACCCTCCCGGTGGCTACCGGTATCAAACTGGCCAACCACGAACTCACGGTCCTGGCCGAGGGCGGGGACGCAGACGGCTACACCGAGGGAGGCAACCATTTTATCCACGCCATTCGCAGGAATATGGATATTACCTATCTGGTCCACAACAATCAGGTCCACGGGCTCACCAAAGGTCAAACCTCGCCCACCAGCGATCTGGGGTATGTCTCCAAAACCACCCCCATGGGATCTCTTTCTCCTCCTCTGAATCCACTGCTGTTGGCCGTCTCATGCGACTGCACGTTTGTGGCCCGGGGCTTCTCGGGAGAACCGGAGCACCTGGCCGGCCTGATCAGCGAGGGCATCCAACACAGGGGCTTTTCGTTTATCGACATCCTTCAGCCCTGCGTTTCGTTCAACAAGACCAACACCTTTCAGTGGTACAAACAGCGGATTTACGACATTAAAGATGATCCGTCCTACGATCCACGGGACAGGATGCTCGCCTTCGAGAGGGCCCAGGAGTGGGATGAAAAGATTCCCATCGGGGTGATCTATCGGACCGACAGGCCGGCCCTGGATGAGAAACAGCCAGTGATCAGGGACATGGCCCTTGTAAAGCAGAAAATCGATCAGGCATCCTTTGAAGGGATTTTCGAGTCCTTCAGATAGGGCCGGTGAAGGCATTCATCCTTCTTTTTCAAACCCGAAGAAAATAAAGTGGGTTAAGGGGTAGGGATAGAATTGCGGCGCGCACAGCCTATAGGCAGAGAGTTTCCGACACGCACCCTTTCGGTTTGTGCGGCGGGTTCATAGTTCCACCATAGCTCACGTTTCTGCAAGCTTCCCGTTTCATCCCGGACAGTCGAATTTTTCCCGCTTACAGCGGGATTGGCGACCCTGACTTTCCCCGTTGAGCCTTCCCAATACCACCGAAGCTTAAACGCTGACTCGTAAAGGGGGACTAAATTAAATCTTTCAATATTTATCGATATATCGTTTTGGAACCAACGTTTTACTTTTATAAATGCTCAGCCTTTCAATACATTATGGCAATGTTATCCTAAGATAAATGGCCTGTAAACGGGTACGAATTATATGACCAATATTACCAGTGAGATCTCAAAATTCGCAGCAGATATCAGGTATGACGATCTTCCTTATGAGGTAGTGCAGGAAACAAAGAGACTAATTCTTGATTCCATAGGATGTACTGTTGGAGGGATTGAGACTGAAAAAGGCAGGATCGCAATACGGTTTGGTGAGGAAATATCCGGTGCCGGGAATACCACAATACTCGGCCATAAAGGGGAGGTATCTCCCTCGGCATCCGCTTTTGCAAACGGGGAGTTAATGAATGCCCTTGATTATGAATCTCTGCTTTCTCCTCCGGAACATCTGACTCCATATGTACTTCCTGCCTGTATTACATGTGGGGAGATGAAAGATGTTTCCGGCAAGGAATTGATTGTCGCCACTGCAGTGGCACATGAAATCACCACGCGAATAAGTGAATCCCTCGTGTTCGGCAATAGATTCGGTGTAAAACTTCAAGATAAGGATATGGCGATTTCGCTGCCTACACCGGGTTACGGGCTTTGTATGTTCGGAGGTATTGCGGGGGCTGGAAGATTATTGGGTTTTAGAGCCGAAGAACTGGCAAATGCCATGGGAATTGGAGGTTATTCCGTTCCCGTTCCCCTGCTTGGCAGATTTACGGTTACTGCTCCCACGACTATGACCAAGTATCTCTCGTCCGGCCTGCTCTCTCAAATAGAGATAACGGCGGTTCTCCTTTCACAGTTCGGACACACGGGAGACAAAGAGATCCTGGACGGGGAATACGGATTTTTCCGTTATTTTGGCTCAGATAACTGGAACCTTGAAAGTGTTATAAAAGGGCTGGGTGAGGATTGGCTTTTTCACCAAAGAATATTTTATAAATGTTATCCCTGTTGTGGCGCCATGCAAAATGTGCTCGGCCTTTTTGATCAGATCATAGAGGAAAACAGGCTTCAGCCTGATGAGATAGAGGAAGTGACTGTTATCCTCAATCTCCTTGCAGAGCTGCCTGCCTGGAAAAACGAGGATATTCGTTCACATATAGATATTCAATTCAACACGCCATTTATTTTTGCCCTTGTGTCCAACAGAGTAGAGGCCGGTCCTTTGTGGCAAACAGACGGAATTCTGAATGATAAAGGGATAAGGGAATTTATGAACAAGGTAAAGGTCATGACATCTCTTGACAGGGAGTCGATAGGACAACCCCAGGTTAAGGTTGCGGCATTTAAGGAAAATAAGCAAAAGACCTATTCACAGAGCGGACTGTCGGCAAATATGGAGATGTCGGAAAAAGATCTGATCGATAAATTCAGGAGAAACGCGGGCGGTTTGATAGAGGAAAAAAATGTTGACGAGGCAATTGATCTTCTGTTGGGCCTGGAAGATGTAAAAAACATCTCATCTCTTTTAAGGTTGTCAGCTCCTGATTCTTGACGGAAGAAAAGCTGGAACTGATGGGACGCGAAAGTCTGAGGTATCCAACATGAACGAAACCGTTTTAATAGAAAAACTGATAAAGATTGAAGCCCTTTATGCAGGCGCTGCCACTGAAGGGGAGCGAATTTCCGCGGATCGGGCACGACAGCGTATTTTGGCACGACTTCAGGAACTGCTTCCCAAGGATCCTCCGGTTGAATACAAATTCACATTTCGGGATATGTGGTCACGGAAAGTTTTTACAGCCCTTTTACGCCGCTATGATTTAAAGCCCTATCGCTATCACAGACAACGCTATACAACTGTTATGGTTCAAGTGCCTAAGACATTTGTTGACGAAACTCTCTGGCCTGAGTTTCAAAAGATCAATGCGGAACTGGGAACATATCTACAGGAGGTTACCGACAGGGTAATAAAACAGGTCCTTAATGAGGACAGCTCAGATGCGGTCGTTGTTGATGAGCCTTTACAGATAGGTGTGAATCAAAGTCCGGTTTCAGAAAACCGGATAGATGCTGAAGATAAAAAGACAGCGGGGCCTCCTGATATTCAGGAATCAGGGCATGCCAAAAAGAAAAAAAAGAAAAAGAGGAAAAAGAAAAGGCGCAACCGATAAAATGAAAATGGGGTCAGGCTCAAGTAAAGAAGTATGTTTGATCTTTTGTCAGTTATCTCTGATAATGGTCGGGGCGAGAGGATTTGAACCTCCGACATCCTGCTCCCAAAGCAGGTGCGCTACCAGACTGCGCCACGCCCCGAGTTAACGTAAGGATAAGGATAATCTAAAATCAATTTATATCTTATTTGCGCATACAAAATCAAGCCAATTTTATTGATGTAAATCCTTGACCTGGAAAGGTCCTTTTCTTATAATCCACTCCAATCGGAATATGTTGGCATGCCGGTTATTAAGTATTACAGGAGACCTAAAATGGAATTTACAAGAAAACTCGGTATTGGAATAACGATGATTGTCCCGGGCTTCGTCTTTGGTGCGATAGTATGGACAATAATTGAGTCCTGGTTGGCTGTCTTAGGCCTTGAGATAGTGATGATCCTGATCTATGCTGCAATAATTTCAAGGAAACCTTTGCGGTCTGCACAGGAGTCTTAGGACACAGGTTTTATCCCTTTGCCACTATGAACCTGATTGGTTACTTGTTATGCAATCCCCAGCTTAAATTTAAGTGAATTTAAGGTGTTTTTCATAAGCATGGTGATGGTCATCGGGCCGACGCCTCCCGGTACGGGAGTGATGTATCCAGCTATCTCCTTGACTGCATCAAAGTCCACATCTCCGCGCAGGATAGCCACCTTTTTCCCTGTCTTCCGGCTGATTTTCTCTCCGACCCTGTTAACGCCCACATCGATCACGCAGGCCCCTGGTTTGATCCATTCAGGTTTAACAAGCCCGGGAACACCTGCCGCGACAATCAAAATATCAGCCCGTTTGCAGTGGGCGGCCATATCCCTTGTAAGTGTGTGAACCACCGTCACAGTTGAATTGGCTCCAGGCCCTTTCTGGGCCATCATAACTGCAATTGGCTTGCCCACGATATTAGAACGCCCAACCACAACAACCTCCGCTCCGATTGTGTTGACACCGGACCGGACAATCATTTCCTGGATGCCGGACGGGGTACAGGGCGGGAATTTGACTTCCGGCCCACCGATCATCAAACGTCCCACATTGATAGGATGAAACCCATCCACATCTTTGTCAGGATCAATGGCAAACAGGACCTTTTTTTCGTTGATGTGTTCGGGAAGAGGCAACTGGACAAGGATGCCGTGAATCGTGTCATCATGGTTATACCTGTCGATCAGGGCAAGCAGGTCTTCCTCGGGAATATCCACCGCCTGGTTGTCCTGGACCTCTTTGAATCCAAGGTGATTGGCTGTCTTGATCTTGGAATTTACATAAGACAAAGATGCAGGATCATCCCCAACCAGGATAGTCGCCAGACCGGGCACAACGCCATATTTTGCCTTTATTTCTATGACCTCTTCTTTGATTTCGCCAAGAATCTCTTCCCTTATTTCATTGCCTTTGATGAGTATTGCAGACATTGTGGATCTCCTTTTCATAACTGCCCAGGTGGATAGACTGTCCCGACGAGTCGGGATTAGGAAAAGCGGGAATACTGCGAATTTTGAAGTCCCGATTCAAATCGGGATATAAGAATCTACCCCGCCTCGCCTGAGCACGCGATGGGCAGGTGTTTCTCCGCCAAAGCGCCGCAATCGCGTTCTTCCGGCCCCTTCAGCCTTTCCCGATTTAAATCGGGACTTCAGCCTGATTACGTGAGTCACCCATGATATGTCACATGGCTCCTTTCCGGCAAACTCTTTGATTGTAATGGACAAAATATCGAAATCAGACCGGTCCGGTTGAGATAAGAATTACATATTTTGGCATGGTAATGTCAAGGGCTAAAGGTTAAAATTAGAGCTGCTGTTTTAGGTTTGACTTTATGGCAGTTTCTGATATAAATTATTTGAATATGGTAAGTTCAGCATATGCTTACCTAAAGTGCTAATGATGACTTTTTATGGGCGTAGCAATATTTGCGTACTTTATTGAGAGGATGAGTCAATGGCAGAAGAAGAGCAAGTACCCAAGAAGATGTCTATGACAAATACCAAACAGGAGCTTCTTAGGGCATATAATGCGGCTTTGAACCAGCTCCGGGAAAAAAGGGAATCTGAACTGAGGCCTGAAAAAAGAGCTGAAGAGAAAAAAGCAACAGAGGTTGTCAAGGAATCAGAGTCTCTTTCTGCAGAGGCAGTAGTAAAAGAAACCGGCAATCTCAAGATAGAAATCGGCAAGATGCTGACACAGATCTCCGACAGGCTTGAGCAAGAGGTCAATAAGTTTAAAAACATCCAGCAAGCCATTGAGATAAAAGAAAATGAGTTCCAGGAGCTTTACGGGATTGAAAAATCAGCATTGACCTTTGCAACCATGATAGAGGCGCAAGACCGTAAGAGACAGGAATTTGAATCAGAAATGGCTGCGAAGAAGCTCGATCTGGATCAGGAAATAGAGGGAATCCGTGCTGAGTGGGATAAGGAAAAGTGGGAGCGTGAAGCCAAAATCAAGGAGCGGGACGTCGAGGAGAAGAAAAGGCGTGAAAGGGAAAAAGAAGAATTTACGTATAGTTTCAAACGGGAAAAGCGATTAGCAGAAGACAAATTTGCGGATGAAAAGGCGAAAACAGAAAAGGAGATCCGGCTCAATAAAGAGCGGATGGAAAAAGAGCTGGCAGAGAGAGAGAGAACTCTTGCGGAGGCGGAAAAGGAACTAAATGAATTAAGTAGCAAAGTCAACGCTTTCCCAAAAGATATGGAAACGGCTATCAATAAGGCAATCAAGGAAACAACGGAAAGAATGACTCTTGCGGCAAAGAACAGAGAGGCTCTTCTTGAAAAAGAGTATGATGGAGAGAGGAATGTGCTTACCACAAGAGTAGCTTCTCTTGAAAAGACTGTAAAGCAACAGGCTGAACAGATTGTAACGCTATCTCAACAGTCGGAAAAGGCGTATCAGAAGGTTCAGGACACTGCCATCAAAGCCATTGAAGGCGCTTCAAATCTCAGATCTCTGTCCGAGCTCCAGCAGGCATTGAAAGAGCAGGCCGCGAAACAGCCTCAGGATGGTTAAAATCCTTATTTTTCTTGGCCTTGCAACAATTTTCTCATTTCTGGACGGACACTGGTTAATTGGCCCTTCAAATCTCCAAACAACATTTTGTCCTTCCCGGCCCCCTTTTTTCAAGGCCCTCTCGCGGATTTTTCTGAAATATTTAGGAACTTGGCACAAAATGAAAGAGGACGATGGATCATGAGATGTACAATATGTGGAATCTTGATTGACTTGGTTAGCGAAGAAACAAATGAAGGTTGGGTCCCGTTTTTTTATGAAGGGGATGCTGAGCACGGTCCTGTTTGCTCCTCTTGCTCGGAACAATTCATCCGTGAGGCTGAAGACGGGGAATTTGAACTCAAGGAGGAATATCGGGGGAAGATGATTTACCATAGGGAAAACCGTAACGCAGGCCACTTGATTACTCTGGAACTGGGTTTTATTCTTAATTGATAAAGGGCAGTTTACGCCCGATGGATTTCTGAATCCGGAAAGGGATATTGATGATTCTGAAGATAATGGAAGTCGGACCACTGATGGTCAATTGCTATATCGTCGGTGATGAGGATACCAAAGAAGCTGCGATCTTTGACCCGGCCGGGAACGTGGACCAAATTCTTAAGGCTATTGCGGCTGAAAATTTACAGGCAAAATACATTATTAACACGCACTCACACTGGGACCACGTCGGCGGCAATCAGGAACTCCAGGATGCAACAGGGGCACCTATCTTGGCCCATCCTGATGAGGCCCCGGCACTCGAATCGGTTGGGAATCGGGCTGCAATGTACGGGAGCAATTGTGCCAATTCCAAGGCATCTCAATTCATCGAGGAGGGAGATACTTTTGAGGTGGGGTCGATCCGGTTCAGGGTAATAGACCTGCGCGGCCATTCAGTCGCAGGGATCGGCTTTGTTTTTGAAGGCGAATTAGAGATTGAAGGTACGAAACAGACAAGGAGTTGTGTAATCTGCGGGGACGCCCTTTTTGCAGGAAGCATCGGCCGGACGGATTTCCCGGGCGGAAATATGGAGCTTCTATTAGAAAATATTCGTCAAAAGATATTCACCCTCCAGGATGACACCCTGGTCCTCTCAGGGCACGGGCCTCCCACTACTGTGGGACACGAGAGACAGTTCAATTTTTTCTTCCAGCATTGATGATTCGTAACTCGTTGGCTATTACGCCATACTTCCCAGTGTATGAGAGCAAAAAGATACCATAAAGTGCTTACTATTGCCGGATCCGACAGCGGAGGCGGGGCAGGTATACAGGCAGACCTGAAGACATTTTCTGCCTTAGGTTGCTACGGGATGTCAGTAATAACAGCCCTTACTGCTCAAAACACGATGGGTGTCTCAGGGATTCACCCGGTACCACCTGCGTTTGTGGAAAAGCAATTGGAGGCCGTATTCAGTGATATCGGGCCAGACGCAGTAAAGATAGGCATGCTGTATTCGGCTCAATTGGTTGACGTTGTCTCGCGGCAGTTGAAAAAGCATCAGGCTAAAAACGTGGTTCTTGATCCTGTGATGGTTGCCCAGAGCGAAGATGCCCTGGTATATGATGAAACAGTAATTGAGTCTATTAAAGAGCAACTTATGCCCCTAACCACCGTGCTTACGCCCAACCTGCCTGAAGCCTCTATATTCCTGAATCGCCAGGTCAGGAACCTGGACGATATGCGTGGGGCTGCAAGCGATCTTGCGCATTGGGGAAACAAGAGTATCCTGCTCAAAGGGGGGCATCTAAAGGGAAATGATACCAGCGATCTGCTCTTCATAAGCAGTGAAGACCGTTGTGTATTGCTTAAGGGCAAACGTATTGATACGCCAAACAATCATGGTACAGGATGTACCCTTTCATCTGCAATTGCCTCCTTTCTGGCCAAAGGTCTTTCTATCGAGAACTCAGCAGGTCTGGCCAAGGAGTACATTTCAGGAGCCATTCAGGCTGGAGCGGAATATGAGATAGGCCATGGGCATGGCCCCCTGCATCACTTTTACGAATTCTGGTAGGAAGGTTTTTGCCGGCTGACCGCGCCCACAGGAGATAGTTTTCAAAGATTAAAACAAGGTTCCTGCTATAGTGACTCCATATAACGCCTTGAAAGAATCACAGCAGGATCTATTTCCCCCACATTATTGAAAATATAGTCCGGCTGATATGGAAATCTGGCCAGCATCTTACGGGTGGTGACACCGGAGAGCACGAGACAGGTGGTCATTCCGGACTCAAGTCCCCCGACAATGTCGGTAGTCATATTATCCCCGATCATAAAACAATCGGCCGAATGCATCTTTAGTTTTCTCCTTGCGAGATACATCATTACAGGATTGGGTTTGCCCATGAAATACGGGGCTATTCCTGTCACCTTTTCAATGGGTGCCACTAAGGCGCCACAGGCAGGGACAGGGCCTCTCTGGGTCGGACCTGTAATATCGGGATTAGTGGCAATAAATCTGGCCCCTTCTGATATCAGAAAAATTGCTTCCATTATTTTATTGTAGTCATATTTCTCGGTTATACCGATAATTACATAATCAGGGTTTTTTCGAGTGGTTTTGATCCCGTGCTTTTCCAGTTCCCTGAATAATCCCTTGCCGCCAATAACATAAGCAGAGCATCTTGGATTTTGATACTCAATAAAGCTTGCTGTGGCCATTGCAGACGTGTAGAAGTGTTCCTCGCCAACATCTATGCCAAGGTTCTCGAATCGCTGTTTCAGCTCGGCTGGAGTATAATATGAGTTATTGGTAAGGAACAGAAAGGGATACCCGCCTGTCTTAAGCTTGTCCGTAAATTCAGCCGCGCCAGGTATAAGCAAGGTACCACTATTTATCACGCCATCCATATCAATAATAAAGGCCTTGTCATGGCGGTTGTCTATCATAAAGACTCCATCCTAATCTCAGCGAAGTGTTGCCGTTCTAAAACAGATAAAGTTGATGGCTGTCAGGGTTTTTCCCGAAACAGGTGATATCATCGATCTTGTTAAGCACAGGCCCACGCAGGATCGCGTAAAGGGCCCTTTCCACGCCGATGCCGCCGCCAAAGGTCTCGGGGAATAGAGATCTGCCCTGACTGTCTTTCTTGGCGGTCATCAGGAGGAAAGGCCCGTAGCCACCCAATTCATCAATATTCTTGATGTTACCATCCTGAATGATCGGCCTCACAGGTATAATCCCATTGTCAAGCAACCTCTCAACAATGACCTTGTAAATCCATTCTCTCACGGCTCCTGACAGAATCTCAAGCCCAGGTGTCTGTGCCCCGGTCTCTCGAATAATGCTCTTGGCGCAGAGGTCATAGTTATAAATCATGTCAGAGGTCACTTCTGCGGGAGAGATCTTTCCCCCTGGTTTCAGATACGGATACACCAGATCATAATTCTCCCTCAAGAGCCCTGTTATCCAGAAAAACTGGTCTTTGATCCCTTCTCCGATCTTTACCTCATATCCACGGCCGTACTTCCTTTTAGCTTCGTCACACTTGAAGCGGGGGAAGGGTTGTTTGGGAACCTCAATGACCACTCCAAGGGCTTTTAACTCATCCTCATTCTTTTCCACCAGACAGGTCATTGCATGCACAATCAGGCGTTCGAACATGTCCAGACCTTTTTCCATGTCTTCGGCCACAATCATTTTTACCCTGTCCGGTTCATTCAGGTAGGTCTCCAGGTCAATCCCCCGGTTTCTCCTTACTTCCACATCCATCTGGCTGAAATCGATCAGATACTTACCTCTCTGCACCCGGTCAGGACTCTCTATCTCCAGCCTGATATTAGGAGAATCAACAAAAACCCCCTTGATCTTCGGGTTGTAGCATGCAAGAAACTTCGAGTAGATCATGCTGTGGGTCGTGACGTAAAGCTGGCCTTTGTAATGTATATTGGGGACATGTTCCACGTCGTGGGCCAAAGGGTCAGTAACCGGGCTCATTTGTACCCGTTCAAGGTTAAACAATCCTTCATCGGCCAAGAACTGATGCATGGCATTAACAAATGTGGTCCGCATTGCCATGGCCGCATAAAGTGTGTCTCCCATCCAGTTGTTGTAGTAGTACTTATCGAGATATTCCTCCAAACTCGAACCGGCTTCTTCCAGCGCTGCCTGAAAACCAAAGAGGTTCTGGCCGATGACGCTCATTGTCTCGTCTTTCATGGTTCTCTCAATCTCCTCATCGTGTGGTTGGATACTTCTAACACGTGTCGGTAAGCGTTCACAGGTTCACGGTTAACAAGAAGCTTACAATATTGGCAAATATTTCTCAATCTCGAACTGGCTCACATGTGTCCTGTAATGATCCCATTCGATCTTCTTATTTTCAATGAATTTGTTAAACACATGATCTCCCAGAACTTTTTTGACCAGATCGCTCTTCTCTGTTGCCAGGATTGCGGCATATAGATTCCCGGGCAGATCTGTAATTCCATGAGATTTTCTCTCAGCGGGGTTCATTTCATAGATATCCTCTTCAATCGGTTCCGGTAACTCATATTTTTTCTCAATGCCTTCAAGCCCCGCCCCCAACATTACTGCAAAGGCAAGATAGGGATTGCAAGCGGGATCAGGGGATCGAAACTCAACCCTGGTAGCATTTTCCTTGCCCGGTTTGTACATAGGGACCCGGATCATGGAAGACCTGTTCCTCCTTGCCCACGATACATACACAGGGGCCTCGTAACCCGGCACCAACCGCTTGTAGGAATTGACCCACTGGTTTGTCACAGCCGTTATCTCCGGTGCATGGCGCATTAATCCTGCAATATAGTGTTTGGCCATATCAGACAAATTGTATTTGTCATCAGGGTCATGGAAGGCATTTCTGCCGGCCTTAAAGAGTGACTGATGTACGTGCATCCCGCTCCCGTTCTGCCCGAATATGGGCTTGGGCATAAAAGTCGCATACACACCATTTTTCTGGGCAATCTCTTTGACAACCAGACGATATGTTATGGTCTTGTCCGCCATCTTCAGACCCTCATCATAGCGGAGGTCAATTTCATGCTGGCTCGGCGCCACTTCATGGTGGCTGTATTCAACCTGAACACCCATGTCCTGTAAAGCAAAAATGCTCTGCCTCCTGAGATCGCTTCCCTTATCCACCGGCCGGGAGTCAAAGTACCCGCCTGTATCCAGAACCTCGGCATACTTATCATCTGCGAAATAGAAATACTCCAGCTCGGGACCGACGTATAGAGAGAATCCTTTTCTAGCGACTTTTTCCAAAAGCCGTTTGAGCACGTAACGGGGGTCGCCTGCATAAGGTGCCCCGTCCGGGTTTAGAATATCACAGAACATGCGTGCAACAGGCCGATCACTGCTTCTCCATGGTACCATCTGAAACGTTGTGGGATCCGGTTTGGCAATCATATCGCTTTCCTCAATCCGGGCAAACCCCTCGATTGAAGAGCCATCAAATCCCATTCCCTCAGTCAAACCTTCATCAAGTTCCGACGGCGTTACAGCAAAGCTTTTCAGATAACCTAAGACATCGGTAAACCAAAACTGGACAAAACTGACGTTCTTTTCCTTTACAATTCTCCTGACGTCCTCAACATTCTGGCAATTCATCGGTTCTCCTCCTGAAAATGTTTTTTGGTAACTACACAGGTTCAAAGGGGCAGAGGCACAAAGGCACAAAGTTTAAGAGCCTGTTTGGTGTATCTCGTTGGTCTGGCCCTGGTTGAATAGTCTATGAAATTCAACTGGGTAAATCTGTCTGGCGCCCTCTGACCTTTGGCAGCTTCGTAAAAAGTCCGTCTGCTGCGTCGCGCATCATCTCTACTCACTGAGGAGTACCTGTAAGTACTCCTCAGTCCTCAGGTGAGTTTATCCTGAGCTTGCTGAAGGGCACACCTTGCATCTGAAGCTTTTTACTGTGCCATCCGTTTGACGACTTTTTACGAATTCATCATCTTTCCGGATCTGCAATTCCTATCGTGAACCCGTCGCAATGCCCAGGAATAAGATTATTGTGCGGTTTCGCTTTTTCTTTGTGCCTCTGCCCCTTTGTGTCTCCTGAATAGTTATGTTTTTTTGAAACTTCTTTCTTGCTATTGTTAGGAAAGCAATTTTGGTGCCAAATTGCAACAACTTAATATTATACCGTTTTTCAATACGTTATCCTCTATCAATAGCCGATGACAAAAGTCAAAACCTACAATATTGTGTTATGATAGACCTCTATGAGACAAAAATGTAGATAGCGCCAGTGCGCAGGGCTCGGATCTTTGCTGAAAACGCATCAAGCACAAGAATATAACTGCCCAGCATGTATCTTGCAACTTGATATATTTCCTGAGTTGGTTTAAACAACTTAGTGTCTATCCATAAATGGTCTTTTTGCCCAATATCTGCGTTATGCTCAAAAAATAATCCTCGGAATATCAACTATATGCCTGTGGTTATTTTTTTCGCATGCTTCGCATGCCTTGATCTTGAACAAAAATCCTCATTTATGGACGGACACAACTTAGTAACCCATAACAGTTTACTCTCTGGCAACCCTCTGATCAAGGTGAATTGTGATCTCAATTATCAATTACAAGGCCGGAAATCTTAAATCTGTGGAAAGGGCATTAAGACATCTTAACATGCCATGCAGGATCACGGCCGAATACAAAGAAATTATTTCATCGGAACGGGTCGTTTTCCCGGGCGTGGGATCCGCAGGCAAGGCCATGGAAGTGTTGAGATCCCAAGGTCTCGATCAGCTAATCCACGACATAATTGACCGCAATATCCCGTTTCTCGGCATCTGTCTCGGCGCTCAAATCATTTTGGGCAAGAGCGATGAGGATAACACTTCCTGTCTTGACATTATTCCAGGTTCTGCGAAGAGATTCCCGGATATGGGTATCAAGATACCGCATATGGGTTGGAACCATATTTCCCCGGCTCAGGATCACCCGGTTCTAAAAGGCATTGATTCTGATGCACAATTTTATTTTGTGCACTCTTTTTATCCTCAACCGAAAAACAGTACGGACATCATAGCCACGACTGACTATGGCATTAAATTTGCGTCGGTCATTGGCCGGAAAAACGTCATTGCAATGCAATTCCATCCGGAAAAAAGCGGAAGGCAGGGACTTCAATTATTGAAGAATTTCTGTGAATGGGATGGTAAGACCTAAATCCTGCAAGCGTCGAGTTTGCCGAAGATGCAAGGCGGTAAGGGCGCAGACGTATTCGTATACTTCAAGCCCTTACCAACACAGCAGATTCGGCAAAATCGGCGCTCCCGGAGGGTAAACTGTTTTCACATAATCAGGACCTCATGGACTGCCTCAAATTGGTGTACGCCATTTAATTCTTGGCATTTTATAACCCTTTGATATTTATATTTATTAATAACCTTTTGAAAACAGTTTATGCAGGTTTTAGGTAAGATGTAATTATGCTAAGCAAAAGAATAATCATATGTTTAGATGTCAGGGAAGGGCAGACCACCAAGGGAATCCGGTTCAAGGGAAATATTGATATCGGAGACCCGGTGGATATGGCCGGGGAATATTATGAGCAAGGGGTCGATGAGCTTGTATTCTACGATATTACAGCCTCGTCCGATAAGCGGGATATCATTATTGACGTAGTAAGCGAGGTGGCGAAAAACATATTCATTCCCTTCTCGGTTGGAGGCGGAATCAGGACCCTGGATAATATGTACAATGTGCTGGATGCAGGCGCGGAAAAGATCAGTATCAATTCGGCAGCAGTCCTTAACCCGGATCTTATTGCCCAGGGGGCCAGATTCTTTGGAAACCAGTGTATAGTCCTTGGAATGGATGCAAAAGAGATGAGGGGGCGTCCGGATATCCCTTCAGGATACGAAATCTGGATAAATGGCGGAAGGACCCCCATGGGAATGGACGCCCTCGAATGGGCGAAAAAGGCCCAGGGGCTCGGAGCCGGTGAGATCTGTCTCAACTCCATTGATGCGGATGGTACGAACAAAGGATATGAGCTGAACCTGACATCAATCATATCCAGGGCCGTTTCCATACCGGTCATTGCATCGGGAGGGGCGGGTAAACCGGAACACCTTAGAGACGTATTTATAAAGTCCGGCGCAGATGCCGCACTCATTGCATCCATGGTACATTACGGGCATTATACGGTCGGACAAATAAAGACGTCTCTTGAAAAGGAGGGTATTCCGGTTCGAAAAATCATCTAAAATTGTATCAGGGCTCGGGGCTCAGCGGCGATTCCACAATTTGCTTTAGTATGCCGGAAACCCTAAGGGCGTTGTTTTGCTTACCGACGCCCCCTGTAAACAGTCCCTTGATCTTTACACCACTCCTTGAGCCATCATTGCATCTGCCACCTTTATAAAACCTGACATGTTGGCGCCCACCATATAATTGCCGGGTACGCCATACTCGGCGGCCGCATCCAGACAGCTCAGGTGAATACTTTTCATTATTATCTTGAGACGGTTATCCACTTCTTCTCTGGGCCAATTCAAGCGCATGCTGTTCTGGGCCATTTCCAGCCCTGATACTGCCACCCCGCCTGCATTGGCCGCCTTGCCTGGCCCATACAGGATTTTATTTTCCAGCAAAATATTGACGGCCTCAGGCGTTGAAGGCATGTTGGATCCCTCGCTGACAAGCTTGACACCATTTTTGACCAGATTTTGAGCGTCTTTTTTATTGATTTCATTCTGTGTGGCGCTGGGAAAGGCGCAGTCGGCTTTGTTGTTCCAGAGGGGATTGTAATCCAGAGTGGTGTCCGCCTCGGTGTAAACAGCCTCAGAATATTTATCCGTGTATTCACTGACCCTGCCACGTTTGATGTTTTTGAGTCTTTTTATAAAGGCCAGTTTATCGCTGTCTAAGCCCTCTTCATCATAGATATAACCGGAAGAATCGGAGATCGTTACTACTTTGCCGCCTAATTCTATAATTTTTTCCATGGTGAACTGGGCCACGTTTCCGGAACCTGATACAAGACAGGTTTTACCTTCAAGGCTGTCAGTCTGGGTAGACAGCATTTCAGAGGCAAAATAGACATTGCCGTATCCGGTCGCCTCAGGACGGATGAGGCTTCCGCCCCAACCCAGGCCTTTGCCGGTCAATACGCCGGTGAATTCGTTACGCAGTCTCTTGTACATGCCGAATAGATATCCAATTTCTCTCGCCCCAACACCTATGTCGCCGGCAGGGATATCGGTGTCCGGACCGATGTGACGGAAAAGCTCGGCCATGAAACTCTGGCAGAATCGCATGACTTCATTATCGGATTTCCCTTTGGGATCAAAGTTGGACCCGCCTTTTCCTCCCCCAATAGGAAGGGTGGTAAGGGCGTTTTTAAAGACCTGCTCAAATGCCAAGAACTTGAGAATACTGAGATTTACCGAAGGATGGAAGCGCAGGCCTCCCTTGTACGGCCCGATTGCGCTGTTCATTCCTATCCTGTACCCACGGTTCACCTGAACCTCTCCCTGGTCGTCCATCCATGGAACACGAAACATGATAACTCGTTCAGGTTCGATCATACGTTCCAGGATCTTATTTTTTCGATATTTAGGATGCCTGTCTAAAATGGGTTTAACCGATTCAGCAACTTCGCCAACGGCCTGAATAAATTCTACTTCTCCTGGATTGCAGACCTCACAACTCTTGATAAATTCAAACATTCCTTTACCCTCCTTGTTTTTGTCTGTTTAATAGTCTCATAAAAAATCGTTAAATGGACGGCACAGTCATTAATGCATCAAAGCCAAAAAAGGCGTCCACCATAAATTGGTTTAGACGCCCTTGTCCTGTTCAATCTTAAAAAACTTTGCACGCCTTTGTGCAGAGTTACACAATTATTTTATTAAAAAAATTATAATTAACACATAAACAGTTAATTTGTCAAGCAACTTTTGCTTGTATTTCCAACATAAACATAAAAGGAGCGATCAGTTTAGTACCCTAAATCCTCCGAAAGCAGGATAGCCTCGGCCACATCGCGTATAGATTTCCTGGAGTCCATGCTGCGTTTCTGTATCCACCGGTGGGCCTCGGCCCCTTTCATGTTGCTCCGGTGCATGAGAACATCTTTGGCTCGCTCCACCAGCTTGCGGGTCTCTAATTCCTCCTGAATCACCCTGGTTTTTACCATAAGTTCCGTGTTGAGGATCGCAACGGCCGCCTGGTTGGCCACGACTGTGATGAGGTTAACCTCTGTCTCGGAGAATTCATGGGGTTCGACGGTAAAACAGTTGAGGACCCCGATTACCTTTTCATCTTTTACTTGAAGCGGCACGCTGACCATTGATACCAGCCCGAGCTTTTTGGCCATCTCCTTTTCTTTGAACCTGGCCTCTTTCAAAACATCCTTTACAATCAGCGGCTGATTGTGAGTGGTCACAAAGCCCACTATCCCCTCGTCCATATTCAGAGAACGGTCTTTCACATATACCGGATCAATTGCCTGTGTAGCTTTTAGACGGATTTTTTTTGGCTTTTGACTTTCGTCTATCAGCCACAAGGAACAGATTTCAACCCCTGTCACCCTGGCTGTGACCATTACGATCAGCTTGAGGATATCTTCAAGGTAAAGGTCTGAGGTAATAGCCCTGCTGATATCTGTGACGGCCTTGATATATTTATCATGAGTCTCTGGTGTGATCTTTTCCATGGGTTAGTTCGTACCAGACAATTAATAAAAGCCCAATATGTTTTCATTTATTCTTTGTGCCTATGTGCCTTTGTCTCTATGACCCTAAGTAATTACGAATAATATTGATTAAAGCAATGAAAAGCAATAAAAATGATGAAGGGATAAAAACAAGTTAGATAGGAAAATGGAAGGAGAAACCAAACAGATGCGGAGGAACTTGCCTCAAACCTTGGGATGAAATTTATCTCCATCCCCATTGCCGATGCCATGCAGGCCTATGAAAGGATGCTTGCCCCTGAGTTCCAAGGATTGTCCCAGGATGTGACCGAAGAAAACCTCCAGGCCAGGATCAGGGGTAATATACTCATGGCACTATCCAACAAATTCGGCTGGCTGGTCCTGACTACAGGGAACAAGAGTGAAACGAGTGTGGGATACTGCACCCTTTATGGAGATATGGCCGGTGGATTTGCCGTTATCAAAGATGTCCCCAAGACCCTGGTTTATGAACTGTGCAGATATCGAAATGAAAGTGGGGATAAAGAGGTCATCCCGGAAAGGGTTCTTATCAAACCACCTTCTGCAGAGTTGAAACCGGATCAAAAGGATGAAGATTCCCTCCCACCCTACAACATTTTGGACCCTATACTCCAGGCGTATGTTGAGGAAAACAAGAGTCTGGAGGAAATCCTGGATATGGGGTTTGATGAAAAGATGGTAAAGGAGGTTATCCATTTGGTGGATATAAACGAGTACAAGCGCAGGCAATCCCCTCCAGGGATTAAGATAACCCCAAGAGCCCTGGGAAAAGACAGGAGGTTGCCGATTTCTAATACATACCGGATGGGATAAGGTTCCGCATATTTATAAGGTTGACTAAAACCTACCTGCTATGGTATGAATAAATTATCATATAAATTGGAGGCATACAATATGAATACTCAAAAGGTTGCGATCACAATCCCTAAAGATCTGGTTGCGATTATTGATGTTACCAGCAGGCAGCAGGGGATATCGAGAAGTAAATTTATATCCACGCTTCTTCGTGAGAGGATTTTACAGAAACGTAACCGTCATTTGCAGGATGCTTACAATCGGATTTTTTCTGACGAATCAATAAGAAAAGAGCAGCTTGATACAGCTCAATGGTTTAACAATCTGGGAAACCAGGAGGGGCTGGAATGGTAATTCGGAAAGGGTCCATTTACTGGGTTGACTTTTCACCAGGAAAGGGTTTTGAACCTATAGGCCGAAGGCCGGGTCTTGTGGTTCAAAATAATTGTCTGAATGACAGTAAATTAAATACAGTTATAGTGATCGCAATCACCTCAACACTGAAATATGGAGAATTACCAGGAAATGTGGTTTTGCAAAAAGGTGAGGCAAATATGCCTAAAAAGTCAGTGATTAATGTGACACAGATCAAAACTGTTGACAGGAAGAGTCTCAGAGAAAAAATCGGCAGTCTATCTAAAGCAAAAATGACCGAAGTTTATGATGGGCTGAAACTTATCATGGACATCCACGGTGAAACAGAGTAATTTGTTCATGAATTTTTTGCTCCGGTTCAGACGGTCAGGACATCCTCTGATACAGTTCCCTTATTCTCCCTCTGGTCATTATGGTTTTCCAGTCGGTCCCCAAGGCATTTTCCTATAAATCGTAAATCGGGACGCTCTTTAACAATTTAATTAAAACAGTATCTAACTGTTATTTAAAAGGATTTACAGTGAAAATCATGGCATTTTATCACTTCAATACCGCATTAGTGGAGTTTTCATTACCGTACCGGATGTAGAGCTCATAGGCAAAAAAGTTTTTTTGTACAGATTAATCGAGATATTAAATTTTAAAAGAGCGTCCCGCTTTAACAAAAACCTTCAGCGCCAATTCCAAGATTACAGGCTTTTTCAATTTGAGTTGCTTTGTTGCCAACAGTCGATTTCCTGGTTCCAAAGAAATCACAGACGGTGTCGGCTGAAAGAAATAACTCATTTGCCGTATCAAACAAGAAATTAAGACGGGCAATAACAATTTATTATTTATTTTCATAACTTCCCTGGTGAAAGTGATGAAGAATAATCCGCCGGGGACGAAAAAAAAGCCATAAGAAAACTACGTTGTTGACTATGTTGAATAGATGATTGGTGATAGTTCCCAGCTCACAGAATTATTGCTTGTATTGACATCTCAACTTTCCAACCAGTTTTCTATCTCTAAGTCCTTTACTCTTTTGAAGTGCTTGATATTGTTGGTTATAAGAACCAAATCTTCAGCAATGGCAGTAGATGCCATCAAAATATCGGCATCTTCGATCAGATTTCCTTCTTTCTTCAGGTAGGCATAGATTTCAGCGGCTTTTTTTATCGTATCTTTTGTAATGAATACTAATTCATTTTCCTGTATAAAACTGTCAAATCTGCACAGCTTTTCCTCATTTCCAAGGTCTTTTAGCCCTCTCAGGATTTCGTAATAAGAAATAATATTGATGGTAAGCTTATCAAAAAATTCAAGATAATCTGAGACTCTCTCCACTACTCGCGAATCATTTTTCAGAAAAGCCGTAATGATATTAGTGTCTAAAGTGCATCGTTTCATATCTCTACTTTTCTCTGCCCGAAAAGACTTCTTCTTTCAATGGATTCATCAAATCGCTTTTGTTCTTCCGCTGTCAAATCGGAAAGTAAGCCTGCGTAAGACAGGATCTTTTTCTTTGAGATCCCTTTTTCCACCTTAACTATTACACGTAGTCTACTTCCTCTATCTATCTTCAGTTTAGCGATGATTTCTTTAGGAATGGAGATGTGTCCATCTTCTAACAATGTTCCAGCATATTCTTCTTGCATACCCGACCTCCTCTTTTTCAAAAAAGCTATCATTTGGCAATCCAACTGTCAAGAACTGTCTTATAAGGGACGTTGTTTGGTTGTTAGGTTATCAGCAACTCTAACTGATTCAGATGAATGGATTTATTATTGTAAGCTTATTCTCAAGATTAAAACCATCTTGCATATCTTCCGATATTAAATAATCTGCATCACAATCCAGAGCGCTGGCTGTAACGACACTGTCCCAGAAAGAAAAACTGTGATTAGCACGTATTTTTGATGCTTTTAAAAGTATGTCCTGAGATAACTCAAATACTGTATATTTTCTGTATAGTGACTCAATTAAATTTTGGATTTTCCCTTCTGAAAAATTAACCTTTTTGTTCAAGTTTACACATATCTCATTGATTATTTGAGGACTGATAAAAATTTCACATTCTTTTATAATAGCTCTGGCAATTTCAGTTTTCTCTCTGTTTTGAGATTGGATAAATGAATAGTCATATATTCGTATCTACGAAATATGTTGAATCGGGCTTTATATTAAAGTCTTTCATAGATTTCTTCTCTTGAAAAAGGTGAAAAATCTTTTAATTTTATGGGATTTGCTAAGAGCTTGTCAATTATATCAGACTGCTTTGCCTTTTTTTCAGTTATTACAATAACTTTCACAGTATTACCTATTTTTTGTTTGTATTTTTCAGGGATCTGGATAGTCCCGTTTTTTATTTTGGTCTTAAATTCAATGGCTTCCATGG
>JAYEIR010000009.1:4754-7078 GCA_034660135.1 Thermodesulfobacteriota bacterium | reverse complement strand
CAAATGCCATGCCCCCTGGCGTGAAATATGGAGACACCTGCCCTTTCTTTTTAAAGACTATAATGAGTTTGTTGAAAAAGGTTAAAGTTCTTTGGGTTTGTTGGGTTTATTGAGTTTATTGAGTTTATTGGGTTTATTGGGTTTATTGGGTTTATTGAGTTTATTGGGTTTATTGGGTTTATTGAGTTTATTGGGTTTGTTGAGTGCGTTGAGTTCTTTGGGTTTATTGAGTTCGTTGGTTTTGTGGGGTTCGTTCTTTCGTGCCCAAGGTCCCGCATATGAAACTTCGTTTGGTTATTGGTCTCATCCACGTGCGGGGTGCCAAGCCCTCGTAGGGTCGATCACTGTAGCGACTCCCGCCATACGTCCTCCGCCCTCAGCCGGTCAGAAGCAGCATGAACCTTTGAACCGGGAACCCCTGTGAACGGCTACTATAAATGTTTGATCTGTCCATCGGGATAATGGCCTACAATGAGGAAGCGGGCATGGCACGCTTGTTGGACGCCCTGCTGAGACAGGAGCTTGTTCATGCCAGGCTCAAGGAAATCTTTGTGGTCGCATCCGGATGCACAGACAGGACGGAAGCCATTGTCAGGGATTTCATGAAAGATGACCCTCGCATTCACCTCATTACTCAGGATAGGAGGAGAGGGAAGGCATCGGCCATCAACCTTTTTCTTTCGTCTGCGTCAGGAGACATATGTGTCCTGGAAAGCGCGGATACGGTTCCGGAGCAGGGGGCGCTTGATAAGTTAGTGGCCCCATTCGAGATTTTGAGTGTAGGTATGACAGGGGCGCGCCCTGTCCCAGTCAATTCAGCCGGTAACTTTATCGGATATGCTGTCAATCTCATGTGGTCTTTGCATCACAGGATATCTCTTGTGACTCCCAAATTAGGGGAATTGGTAGCCTTCAGGAATTTCATAAGAAACATACCTGAAGATACGGCCGTCGATGAAGCCAGTATTGAGGCCATGGTAACAAAGGCCGACTACGAACTCCGTTATGTGCCGGAGGCTGTTGTCAGGAACAAAGGGCCTGAAAATGTCAGGGAGTTCATTAGGCAAAGGAGAAGGATAGCTGCCGGACATGAGCATCTGTTGCGGGAACAGAAATATAAAGTCAGCACATCAAATCCGAAGAAGATTTTGAAGATTTTGATTCAAGAGCAATCATGGAATTTGAGGGATACGATCTGGACAATGGGGGCTGTCCTTTTGGAGGCGACCGCAAGGGCCCTTGGGGGCTTCGATTTTCATATACGAAAAAAAGTCCCTTTTATATGGGACATTTCATCATCCACAAAAAGATGGGATTAAAGTGCTCAAAGTCATTCCTATGATTCCGTCTTACTATCTGTTCAGGTTAATGGGTTGGCCGCGAAAGCTTCCCATGAATATCACCCTGAGCATTAGCTTTAGGTGCAATTCATACTGCAAGACCTGTAATATTTTCAAGAAATCCTCGGATGAACTCACCCTAAGGGAATGGCAAAAGGTGTTTCACAGCCTTGGAAAGACGCCTGTCTGGGTAACCATCAGTGGCGGCGAACCTTTTCTTCGTGAAGATTTACCGGCGCTTGTGAAGTCCCTGTACGATATCTGCCGGCCATCCATTATCAATATCCCGACAAACGGATTGTTGAGCCATAGGATTCCCGGATATGTGGATGAGATTGCCCGGCATTGCAGTAAGACTCGGATTGTGATTAATCTTTCTATTGACGAGATTGGTGAAAGGCATGATGAAATCAGGGGTGTTCAAGGTAATTTTGCCAAAGTAATGGAGACGTTTACCGCTCTAAGGGAGCTTAGATCAGACAATCTTACCATTGGTTTTCACACTGTTATATCCAAATTTAATGTAAATCGCATGCCTGATATCTATGGACACCTGCTTTCCTGTAAACCGGACTCCTATATTACTGAGATCGCTGAAGAGCGTAAGGAGCTGGATACGGTCGGATCCAACATTGCACCGTCATATGAGGCCTATGTCAAGGCGGTAGATTTTCTCACCAGGAATCCGAAAAGAGTCGCCTTCAATCGCATGGGAAAAATTGCTCGTGCATTCCGGTCAGAATACTACCAAAGGGTAAAACAGATTCTGAAAGAAAAACGGCAGGTCATCCCCTGCTATGCTGGGTTTGCCTCTGCCCAAATAGCTCCTGACGGCGATGTCTGGGCCTGCTGTACACGGGCGGAATCGATGGGCAACGTGAAGCGAAATGGATATGATTTTAAACGGGTCTGGTTTTCCAAGAAGGCGGATCAGTTGCGCGAGAGCATTAAGAAAGGTCGTTGTTACTGCCCGTTAGCCAACGC
>JAYEIR010000009.1:0-4654 GCA_034660135.1 Thermodesulfobacteriota bacterium | reverse complement strand
CCTGCAAATCTGAAAACCAGGGTTGACGCGGACAACACCTATCACAGGTCAAAACTAACAGCAGAAGAGAGGGTGTATGATTTTATAGGTAGAGGGCTCAATGCCTTTATAATCAGGCCAACAATAACCTACGGAAAGCGAGACAGCAGATTTCCATCGACTCTGATAAAAATGGTCAGGAAGAGGATTCTGTTGCTGCCGCTGAGGGACAACACGATACATCTCCTCGCGGTGAGCAGTCTGGCTGAGATGTTTCTGAGGATATTGAAGGCCGGCAATATTCAAAACAGGGTCTTCATTGCTGGTGATGAAGGCCCTGTTGTTTTGAGGGAATTGGTGGACCTGATACATTCTTTTTATTATGGAAAGGACTACCCCTCTTTCTTGAAAATGCCCAATATTTTTTTCAATGCCTTTTCAATGGTATTTCAAGCAGTCAACAACAGTAGATGGCGGGGACGGGTCCAACTCCTTTCCCAAGATTGGTATTATGAACCCACTGAAACGAATTCCTTGATCAGGTTTCAACCAGGGAATACGAAAAATGAATTCATGAAATATTTGCGGACCCTAAAATGACACTATTCCAACCATCTATTGCCATGACCCGTGAAAAAGCAGCCTACGGAACTGCTGGTCTTTTGCTCCTCTTTTCCTTCCTGCTTTTTCATATCTTCAGCATTCCCGTTCCCTTGAACGTAGACACCTATCTCTATGCCCGAGCGATAGAGACCTTTGAGGGACCAGCCATCCATTTTGGGTATTATATTATCGGGTCAATCTGTCATTGTCTTCTCGGGCCGCTTGGCGTTACGCCTTTACAGACCTTAGGGTACATTTCACAGTTTTTTGGCAGCGTCTCTGTGTCCGCGATTTATATCTTTACATTTATGCTCACGGGCAGCCGCTTACATAGCTTTCTGACCGCATGTATCCTTATGTTTTCCGGGGCGTTTTGGTGTTTTTCGATTCATGGCGAGGTCTATGTCCCGCAGTTGGCCTTTGTATTGCTTTCATTGATATTGCTGATGAAAACCAGGCCGATGCTCTCAAGCATCTCCATACTAATAGCTGTTTCCATCACACCCACATCACTCCTGGCCCTGGTTCCCCTCAGCTACATTATGTGCATGAAAAAGTTCGATAGAAAACATCTCATGTATTTCGCAGCGCCCATTTTGCTCGCCTATGTCATTCTGATGTCATGGGAGGGACCAAGGGTCATCGAAACCTTTGCGAATGCAATGTATTCCCCCAAGGTCTTTGTTGAAGAATTCTCTTACATGAAAATCATGACCCTGTTAGTCTATCAGCTAATTAGGGCCTATGGAAATTCATTTGACCTGATTTCCCTCTTTGCCATATTCGGCTTTACAGTCCTGTATACACAAGACAAAAAGCTGTGGGGACTGATGTTAGCCTTTATGCTTCCTTTCCTGGCATATTTTTATAACTTAGGCCTTTTTTCTGCGGATCATCTCATCATATCCTTCATTGCGGTCAGTATCTTAGGAGCATACGGCATTTTAAAACTCCTTGACATGGTGCATGTGCACTACAAAACCCGATTTCTTTGTATTACTCTTTTATTATGTTTTCACATCTGGATCACTTATGAACGCTCTATCAGCCGCCAAATGACCTATTCGAAAGAGCTTAATAGAGTCGTTGATGTCCTTTCAGAAAAGTATTGCCACGATGGGATCATGCTTTCGGATTTCGATTTCGGCGTCGCTTTCTTTTTCATGTCCGGCGAAAATGGGCAGTATTCTATCTTCAAGGGAAATCCAAATGCATTCTTGATGGAAAACAGCTCGGGAGCCAAAGATGCCTTGGAAACGCTGCAAGGGAAATTTTGGCTTGAATTCGCGCATCTTCCTGATTTTGCATCCAGGCCGGAATTCAAGTCTTTGGTGGATGAAAGGCCGATCTATTTTGTTGACACGAAATTTTGGCCCATAGGGTTAATTCAAGTATATATGGCCCTAAAAAACATCATGGGCATTGAAAAACAAGAGAAAGAAACAGGGCGGTTAAAAAATATCAGGGAGTATTTGGCGTACAAGCTGGATGCAGACATCACACTTGAAAAAATCATCGACTCTCCATTGCATCCGGTCTATCTGATGAGAGACAGCCATTGGCAAAATAATTTAGGGCAAAATAATTATTACAAATAATTGCTTGGGGCAAACGGGATGGACCGGATTTGTTGGAATTGGAAACATTACTTTGAAACACGCCATGAGGGTTTGGGCACGACCTATGAGCGATTTATCCTGCATGAGTATTTCAGGAAGATAAAGGATCAGTATGGTGTCAGTACCGTCCTGGAAGCCCCCATTTTCGGGATGACAGGCATATCGGGCATAAATAGCATGTGGTGGGCCATGCAGGGGGCTCAAGTGACGATTGTCGATAACAGCAGGGAGCGATTAGACTCAATTGAAGAAGTATGGGACGAGCTTTCATTGAAAGCACGTCTTGTTTATGACCCTGGGACATATACTTCCCTGCCGTTTGAGGATCAGGAATTCGATATGAGCTGGAACTTTGCTGCACTGAACCCGGATCTCAAACTTGAGGGCCTGGTAGGAGAGCTTGCCCGCGTTACTAAGAAGGTGGTATTTGTGTGTCTGCCTAACCGGTTAAATCCTTTCGGCCTAATTCGGAAGGTGATGCAGAAAAAGACAGATCTTTTTCAACCAGGCAACATGGATCCAGGGATCATTCAAAAAACCATGACAAAGGAAGGGTGGCAGATAAGGGAAAAAGGCTATTTTGATGTCCCCCCCTGGCCAGACATCGCGATGCCTAAGGAAGATTTTCTCCGGAAAATTGGGCTGACACGGTATGCAAAACAACTGGCAGAAAAGATTACAGAAGAAAAACGGATCTGCATCCTCGACTATTACAGCGGCAGGAAGAAGGAGATGAAAGACAAGATACTCAAGTATGCATTCCTGGAAAACAGTCCCAAACCGCTTAAAAGCATCTGGGCCCATCACAGGTATTATATTTTCACACCACGGCATTGTGATTTTGAAATCCGCAATCCAAAATCCCATAATGGACCGTTCAAATGATATCCGTGATTATACCATCCTATAATTCAGAAAATACCATTTCAAAATGCCTGGATTCTCTTGAGGATCAGTCTTATACAGGGGATTTTGAAATTATTGTGGTGGACAGTTCGCATGACAGGACGTCTGAAATTATTTCCACAAATTATCCTGAAGTCAAACTGACTCACCTGAATAAAAGGACTGACCCCGGAACAGCAAGGAACATCGGTATTGGCCAGGCGACATGGGACCTGATCGCATTTCTTGATTCCGATTGTGTCCCTGCACGCGACTGGGTAGAGAGGATTGTTTCTGCCCATGCCCATGAATCATCTTGTCATATTATCGGCGGTATTGTAAAAAATGGCAGTGACAGGGACGATCCGGTAGGATGTGCCGGATATATGGCAGAATTCAGGGATTTCCTGCCGCGAAAGGACAAGCAGGAAGTAACTCATATTCCAACCTGCAATGTATCTTACAAGAAACGAATTTTCAGAGATTTCGGCCTGTTCCAGGGGAAATACTATCCGCAGGAAGACCTGATCTTCAATTACAACCTGTGGAACCAGGGTGAGAGTATACTCTTAGATCCGGCCATACAGGTGTGGCACCATCACCGATCCAGGCTGAAGGATTTCCTGTATCATCAGAATCGGATAGGAAGGGCTACATCAAGGGTGCTGAGAACGATTCCATTGCAGGGATCATTCATTGCGAGGTGCTCTCTCCTGGCCACATGCCTGTTGCCTTTCATAACCCTTGTCAAATTCGTGAAGACCATTCGGATCTTTTTGCGATGTCAACCGGGATTCATTAAAGAATGTCCCTTAGTCCTGCCGGTGTTCGCTCTTGGACTGGTCTGCTGGGCTATTGGCTTTGTGGGGAGCTTGTAATAAGGTCCCTTCATAAATTTTAGGATCTGAACCAAACATAGCCGCGAAAAGGCACAAAAGGCACAAAACAAAATTTAATTATCAGCATCAGGAACATAGATGCTTATTTTTGCGAAACAACGAAACTTGGATCGCAGCGATAATTCGGGAAATGACAGGGCCAGTCAAAGTTATCGATCTTGAGCTGAGTTCTCCCATCAAGGATGTCGATGGGTTGGGTAATTACAAATTCCTTCAGGGGCTCATCCGTCTGCACGGCAGGCCTCTTGGCTATATTCTCCTGCCTGTTGCAGGGGGCTGTTGCAGGGCGGTAGATATCATTGATGCAATTGGAGAGACGCCGGAATTGCATCTTGTTAGTGAGGGGTTCTCCCAAGGTCTATCGTTTTGTTCAACCCCGGAAGGCCTGGTGATTGAAGAGATGCCCGATGTTTCACCACCGAGATATGAAGGTCCCTTTCCCCTTGTAACGGTTGCCGTGTGCACCCGGGATCGAACCGAAAACCTGAGGGTTTGCCTGAAGGCAATAGAACAATTGCGTTACCCGCATGTGGATATTATGCTGATCGATAATGCACCGCAGACAGATGCCGCGGAGAGGCTGCTGAAAAGAGAGTTCCCAAGGGTGCGCTATCTTGTTGAACCCAGGCCCGGGCTTGACTGGGCGCGGAACCGCGCCATCATGGAGGC
>JAYEIR010000008.1:0-7092 GCA_034660135.1 Thermodesulfobacteriota bacterium | reverse complement strand
TGGTATATGGTGCCAGGAACCCAGGGATGCTGCTCTATCGAGATGAACTGGCTGAATGGGAAAAAAGGGATGACATCGATATGCACATCACGGTAGACGGCACTGATGATCCTGACTGGAAATACAATGTCGGGTTTGTCCCCACCATAACCGAACAGAAGATCACAAGCGCGGACAATACCATCGCCATTGTGTGCGGCCCGCCGATCATGATCAAGTTTACCCAGCCTGTCTTGGAAAAATTAGGCTTTCCTCCTGAAAGGATCATCCTTTCCCTGGAGATGCGCATGAAGTGCGGCATTGGGATATGCGGCCGTTGCAATATCGGCGATAAGTACGTGTGCAAGGACGGCCCTGTCTTCTCCCTCGAAGAACTCAAGGGGCTGCCAGGTGAATATTAGTAGCGAAATGCTGGTGAATGACCATGCATAAAATACGCAACTTCAGCATCATCGCACATATTGACCACGGGAAGTCCACGCTTGCTGATCGGCTTATTCAGAAAACAGGTATGGTGGAAGAACGTCAATTCCGCGACCAGATGATGGACACCATGGACATTGAACGGGAACGTGGAATTACTATCAAGAGCCAGGCCATCACGCTTCCCTATGTGAACAGCGAAGGCCGGGAATTTGAGCTTAACCTGATCGACACACCCGGGCATGTTGATTTTTCGTATGAAGTCTCACGTGCCCTTGCTTCATGCGAGGGAGTCCTTTTACTGGTGGACGCATCCCAGGGGGTGGAGGCCCAGACTGTGGCCACCCTTTATGCAGCCATGGATCACGACCTGGAAATTATCCCGGTCATCAACAAGATCGACCTGCCCTCAGCAGACATAGAGCGTGTTAAGGAAGAAATCGAGGTGGAACTCGGGCTTGATTCGGACCTGGCCCTTCTCTGCTCTGCCAAGCAAGGGACAGGGATTGAAGAAATCCTGGAGGCCATTACAGAACTGATCCCGCCCCCCACAGCCGGCGATGACAAACATCTGACCGCCCTGATATTTGACGCTCATTATGACCCTTTTCGCGGAACAATCGTTAGCTGCAGGATCTTTTCAGGACATGTCGGTCCTGGAGACACCATACAACTCATGTCAAACAAGGCCGTACATAAAGTGGAAGAAGTGGGCATCTTCGGGGTTGAAAGGGAACCAAGGGACAGGCTTTCTGCCGGAGAGGTAGGGTACATAATGGCAGGGATTAAGACCGTGAGTGACATCAAGATCGGGGATACCATCACCCTGGATTCTGATCCTGCCCTCGATCCTCTACCTGGTTTCAAAGAGGTCAAGCCCGTTGTATTTTCTTCTATTTATCCTGTTGCGTCAGACGATTATCAATCCCTTACCGATGCCCTGGAAAAGTACAAACTGAATGATGCGGCCTTGGTCTTTCAGAAGGATTCATCTGCTGCCCTTGGCATGGGTTTTCGCTGTGGCTTCCTGGGGCTCCTGCACCTCGAAATCGTCCAGGAACGTCTTGAAAGGGAGTTTGGCCAGTCCATTATCATGACCTCCCCTACGGTTCAGTATCAGTTTACCTTAACAAACGGTGAGACCGTTACCGTGGACAACCCTGCCTACTATCCGGATCCGGTCACAATTGAAAAGGCCCGGGAACCTTACATCAGGGCAGGGATTATTGCGCCGGAGCGTTACATGGGGGCTGTTATGGATCTCTGCTCAGAACGCCGCGGGGTAGACTCCAGATTCAACTGCCCTAATCCGGGGCGATTGGAGATCCAGTTTGATATGCCTCTCGCCGAAGTGGTATATGACTTCTACGACCGGCTCAAGACAGTCACCCAGGGGTATGGTTCTTTTGACTATGACCTGCTGGATTATCGCGAGAACGATTTGATTAAACTGGACATCCTGTTAAACGGTGAAAAAGTGGATGCCTTGTCCCAAATCGTGCACAGGGACCGGGCAAGGACGAGGGCTCTTAATGCCTGTGAACGGCTGAAGGAAGAGATCCCGAGACACCTCTTCAAGATTGCTATACAGGGCGCTATTGGGGGTACCGTTATTGCCAGGTCTACGGTTTCGCCTTTTCGAAAGGATGTCACCGCCAAGTGCTATGGCGGGGACATCAGCAGAAAGCGCAAACTCCTTGAAAAGCAAAAAAAGGGTAAAAAGCGTATGAAGATGATCGGTTCGGTACAGATCCCTCAGAGCGCCTTTGTGGCCGTATTGAAATCCGATAACACCTAAAACCTGCAATTAGCTTTTATAGTCCTTAAGATAATGTTTTTGGGGTTTAGAATATTCGATCCCCGAAGAGATTTTTCCCGTGCGATATCAGGAAACTTGAAATTTGAAACTGGAAACTTGGTAGCCACCTGAATCGTCATATATAGACCAAGTTTCAAATTTCCAGTTTCAAGTATCGGATTCCGACTGCCCCTGTAATTCTTTTTAAAGGAGAATTACACCAACCCCAAAATGTTTTTCTTTAAGCCTATAGCAATTAGCCGTTAGCTTAAAGACTACAAGCATTTGTAAACTTTACACTGAATTGAAACTTTCATTTTTTGATGCAACTGTATTGTCTGCAACTGATTGATTTTATGCAGCTAATAGCTAAGGGCTAACCGCTAATTGCATTTTTTAGGTAACAAGTAAAAAATCATGTCACCCCCCGGCCTCTACGTCCATATCCCGTTTTGCAGGAGCAAGTGTCCTTACTGCGCCTTTTATTCCATTGCTTCACGTTCCCTGATACCCCAATGGTTAGATGCCCTGAGACAAGAAATCAGGCACTATGAAGGCCGGTTCAACCGGTTTGACAGCCTTTATCTCGGCGGGGGCACACCCACCATTCTGGCGTCTCCTGAATTGGCTCGCATGGTTGAGGATATCTTTGCCCAGTTTGATTTTGCCCCTGATTCCGAAATAACAATAGAGGCGAATCCTTGTGATCTGACGGATGAAAAGATCAATATGTTAGGAGACCTGGGCTTTAACCGGATCAGTCTGGGGGTCCAGTCCTTTGATGATCGTATCCTGTCGTTTTTAGGCAGAAGGCATACAGGGAGGGAGGCTGAAAACGCACTGCGAAAGTTGAGATCTTCAGGATTTCAAAACATCGGGGTGGACCTCATGTATGCATTTGCAGGGCAGTCCATGAGTGACTGGATCGATACGCTCAAGCAGGCTATCGGCTTTCAACCGGAACACCTGTCGTGCTATCAATTGAGCATCGAAAAAAAAACATTGTTTGGCAGACTTGCAGAAAAAGGTCTGATTCAATCCTTGAGTGAAGCAGAAGAATCTTCGTATTTCCTCACAACCTCAGAATTTCTAAAAGATCATGGGTATGTCCATTATGAGATCTCAAACTTTGCGAGGCAAAAAAAATACTTTTCCCGCCACAACCAAAAGTACTGGCATCATGTTTCCTATCTCGGGCTCGGCCCATCAGCCCATTCATTCGACGGGTCCAGGCGCTGGTGGAATGTACGTTCCATAAAAAAATATTGTGATGATCTCCAGGGTGGAAAAACCCCGGTTGAGGGACACGAAAACCTGAGTGATGAACAATTAAGGGTTGAGTCGATTGCCCTTGGCCTGAGAACCATACAAGGATTTGATCTCGACAAAAGCTCCCATAATCCACAAGCAAATGCGACAATACTAAGGCTTCAGGAATCAGGACTTGTCCAGCTAAAAAATAACAGGGTGATTCCCACAAAAAGGGGGTTTCTCGTAGCAGACAGGCTGGCGGTCGAATGTGCGTAGGCTTAGTCCAGTACCTCTCTTAATTTCTTTGATAACTCGTCCAAACTAAAAGGTTTCTGGATAAAGCCGTTGCAGCCCCGCTGCAATATCTCTCTCGCCTGACCGTCTATACTGTAACCGCTTGAAAGCAGGACCTTCACATCCGGATTGATCTCCTTCAGCCGGTCATAGGTTTGTCCCCCGCTCATGTCAGGCATAATCATATCCAGGATAACCAGATCAATTCGTTCCTTGTTGCTCATATACACATCAACAGCTTTGGTTCCACTATTGGCGATCAAGACCTCATAACCGAACGCATCCAGCATCTGCTTGCCGACATCAAGAATCATATCCTGATCATCTACAATGAGAATCGTCTCTTTGCCCGCCAGGGCGGCCTGGGTATCGGGCAGGACCTTTTTTTCTTGTATTTCTTTTTCAGAGGCCGGCAAATAGATCTCAAAGGTGGATCCTTTGCCCTTCTCACTCGAAACCAGGATTATGCCGCCATGATTTTTGATAATTCCATAGGTAGAGGCCAATCCCAGCCCTGTTCCCGCACCCATTTCTTTGGTTGAAAAAAATGGTTCAAACACCCTTTGCATAGTTGACTCATCCATGCCGATCCCGGTGTCCGCAACAGATACCTTCACGAATTTGCCGGGTTTAACCTCATGTAACCTCGCATAGCTCTCATTCAACGTCACATTTTTTGTCTGAACATATAAATCCCCGCCTTCAGGCATGGCCTGCCATGCATTGACATAGATATTCAACAGGACCTGCTCAACCTGCACCTGGTCCACTTCCGTGGCCAATATGTCCTCCTGATATTTCGAATGTATTGATATCTCTTTTTTTGTGCGGCCGAACATCTCCAGGCTTGTCCTGGTCAACTCATTCAGATCAGCAGGTTTTACCTCGTATCTGCCTTTCCTCGCAAAACCCAGGAGTTGCCTTGTCAGGTGCGCGGCATTCTTTACCTGTTTTTCAATCTGTCTGAGCTTTTCACAATGGGGATTGCCGGGATCAAGGTCCTGAAGCATCAAAGACGTATTTCCCTGTATGGCCATTAGCAGGTTGTTGAAGTCATGTGCAACACCCCCTGCCAACGTGCCGATGGCCTCCATCTTTTGGGCCTGCTGAAACCGGAGTTCCAATTCCCTTTTTTCTTCCTCCGCCCTCAGACGTTTGGTGATGTCCCGTAAAATAGCCTGGAGGTATAACTCGCCACCAAGCTCAAGCCGGTTTAGAGTAACCTCAGTGTCAAACTCCGTTCCATCATATCGAGTGTGGCGCCACCTGAAGAACTGGGGTTCACCTTCCAGGGCCAGGTTCATCTTCTCAAGCGCCTTCTCCTTTGAATCACGCCCGTCAGGCTGCAGTTCCGGAGAAAAGGAATATAGCGCCTGGCCAACAATCTGTTCCCTGGTGCAACTAAAAATTTCCAGCATCCTCTGGTTGCAGTCAACTAAGAGATTGTCCTTTATCATGAATATACCGTCATGCGCAGCCTCAAAAAGGGTTCGGTATCGCTCCTCATTTTCTCGAATAGCCTTCTCTGCCTGCTTGAGAGCGCTGATGTCTATTAATGAAGCAACGCTTTTTTTTGTCCCGGGGATTAAATCTATTCTCAAAAATATATGCTTTAGGTTGCCTTGCCGGTCTACCAGGCGAAACTCATATTCTTTTGGTGGATGCTCATTGTTTACTCTTCTTTTCTCATGATAATCCTTCATTCTTTCAAGGTCTTCCCTGACCACAAATTTAGTCCATTTCATTTTTCCTTCAATCTCTTTCTTGGAATATCCGGTCAGGTTTTCAAATCCACTGTTCGCCATGGAAATAGTTCTATCTTCTTCTAAAATAACCGTGGCAGTGCCTGTATTTTCAAATACACCGCGGTAT
The DNA here is from genome assembly GCA_034660135.1 of Thermodesulfobacteriota bacterium. GTDB lineage: Bacteria > Desulfobacterota > DSM-4660 > Desulfatiglandales > Desulfatiglandaceae > JAYEIR01. Next base: position 1,454 of record JAYEIR010000008.1, on the reverse strand, counting down.
TTATCCTCGGATTCCCTGAGTGCACATACCGCCTTCTTGTGCTCCGTGATTTCCTGGTGTAATTCAACATTCAGGTTTCTCAATTCCTCTTCACTTTTTTCTAACGCTTCCTTTTTTACGGTGGTTGTCGCAAGCAAACCAACCATCTGGTTGAAATCTTCTATCAATTCCCCCATATCCCCGGTAGTAACAGGCCTTACCTTTACCTCAAAATTACCTTTGTTGACCTCTTTTGTGGCCTTTCGAAGCTGGGTGATGGCACGCGAAAAATACGACCCAATCCAGAAAGACAGTGCCAGAACAATAAGAATTCCCAAACCCATAAACAGCAATCCGGTATTCCTGAAAGATTGTATCAGCCTGCTGACTGTTATGGCCATGTAATGTGATATGCCGTAAGAAACGTCCTTGGCAGCAAGCAAAGGAAGGGTAAACTCGTCGATATAGGTGGTTGCCGCAACAGCGAGGTGAACGCCGTCGGCTGTTGTTTCTTTGAGTGGCGCAATAAACATATATTTATCGCGTATTTTTCCGTCAGGATCTTTCCATTCATAGTATCCGCTGGAATACTTTCCCCCCAAACCGGCCTCCATAATGGCCCAGAAATCAGGCAGCCTGGGAGCCAAAGATCTAAGGTCAAGATTTGCTATTCCCGGATCTTTATGAAGGCGATTAACAGCAGTATCTGAATCCTGGACAGCGGTATATCCTGTCTTCCCCACCGGCTGAATGGCTATGTCTATGAATGCAGGGTCACTTTGCAGTTCCGTTACAGTCATCAGGAAATTTGCATGGAGATACAAATCCAGTTGCATGGCCACATCCAACGCCTTCTGGCGTATGGAATCCTCTGCCATATGCCTTAATACAACCTCGCTTCGCCGCCATTCTTCCTCTTGCCCCTTTTGAATTGCACGCCTGGCTTCGACAGGAAAGCGATCAGAAAATATGCCTATTAACAGGGCAAAAATTACTACAGGGATCAGACCCGAAATAAGGGTCATGGCTATCAGCCGTGTCCCTATTTTTTTCGGCGCTATTTTTGAGAATTGCATAATAATCACCCTTGCGTTTAATCAACGATATTATCTGCCTTTAAAATCGTATTGCGCTTGATCATGATATTCAACTGCCGTGCCTTTTTCAAATTCAAGGACAGCTTCCTTATGAGAGGTGTCTGGCTGGGAATGGACCGCACGTCCACTCCTTCCAGGACTTGTACAATGGGATCAGCGGCCTGCTGCCCAATTCCATAAAAATCGCAGTGTACTGCCATCAATATGCCGTCTTTCACGTATTTTCCCGACATACTGATAATGGGTATCTTCCAATGGTCAGACACACGAATAACTGTCTCGAGGTTTTCAGATAATCCAAGGACAGGGTCGATTGGGATATATATGGCATCCACTTTTTGCGCTAATGATTCAACCATTTTTTGTAGCTGCGGCAAC
>JAYEIR010000007.1:24935-27801 GCA_034660135.1 Thermodesulfobacteriota bacterium | reverse complement strand
AGGCCCCCGGCACCTTTCAGATAGCCTTGCTGGATGCACTTTTTACAATCACTCCAGAAGAGTTAGAAACAGGAGCCAGGATTCAATAAAGCCTCAATGACTTGAACCCAGATGGGCATCTATTTCACCAGCTTGAGCACTTCCCTGAAATCATCTGTCCCCGCCCTGGCCAGTATCTCATAGATAAACATCTCGGTGGACGTGATTGTAGCCCCCTGCTGCTGCATCCTCCGAATGGCAACTTCTTTGTTGTGAAGAGACCGGGAGGATATGGCATCGCTTACTACATGAACCGTGTAATCAGAAACAGCATGCAGTGCCGTCTGGGCCACACAGATATGGGCCTCTATCCCAGCTAAAATCAGGGTGTTTCTGTTCGATTGGCTTATCCTTTCAGAAAACTCATCAGACCCGAAACAATTAAAGTGCAATTTGCCGACAGGTTGGATGTCCCTCAATTCGTCATGAATCTCGTGAATCGTATTCCCGAGGTTCTGCTGCTCTGTGACGACGACCGGGATCCCTGCGATGCGGGAGAACCTAACAAGCTTGACAGCGTTCTCAACAATCCGTTCCTTTTCCGCAATAACAGGGAGAAGCCTCTCTTGCATGTCAATAATAATCAGCAAGGCATCGTTCCCATTGATTAATGAGTGTCTACGTGAATTCATATCATTTATACCTATCCTTTAGTAAGTGTTCACGGGTTTCCCGGTTCAGGGCCGACAGTGACCAGGACATACCTTTCCGGAAGAATAATTTCTTTTACAGCCCTTTTGATATCTTTCAGGGTGACCGCCTCAATATCCCTGATAAATTGCTTGATGTCGTCATAGCCAAGGCCATAAAGCTCATCAAGGGCCATGTGCATAGCCTGGCTTCCGTTCGTCTCCAACCCGATCTTCAGGTTTCCCAGGAAGTATTTTTTTGCCTCCTTAAGCTCATCTGGCGTTAGCCCTTTTTGCCTGAGGACTTCCAATTCCCTAAAGGCCGCTTCTTTTGCAATGGGCAGCTTTTTGGGATCACACGCCAGGTAAAGGCCAAAGACTCCTGTCTCCAGGCCGGGGCGTCTGAAGCTCGTCACAGCGTATGCAAGGCTCTTTTTGTCCCGGAGCCCGTAAAACAGCCTTCCACCCTGACCGGAAAGCGCAGTGTTGATCAAGGCCATGGACGCGTTGTGCGGGCTCTTGAGATCAGCTCCCAGGTATCCAATCGCGAGATGGGTCTGCGCCCCTGTTCTTTCAAGGTGGGCCTGACGGGGCTGGGTCAAAGGAGGTTCGGGCGGCACCTCAGGCAGTTCCCCTTGAGAGGGCTTGAAGTTTGCAAAGAGCGCTTTGATATATGGGATCAGTTGCTCTCGATCCATATCACCCACCACTGCGAGAACAAAATTTGAGGGTATGGCAAGAGACTTATACCATTTTATTAGATCCGATCGCTTCATGGTCTGGATGCTTTTTTCTGTCCCCGTCTCAGGGTGCCCGTAGGAATGATGCCGGAAAAGGGTCTCATAAAACAGCTCAAAGAGCTGGGCTGTGGGGCGGTCCTTTTTTGCCTTGATAGCAGCCAGGATATCTTCCCGCACCTTAGCTATTTCAGATTCAGGGAAGGTCGGGCTAAGTACAATGTCAGAGACAAGCGCGATCCCTGGATAAAGGTCTTTGGATAAAAACTTCGCACGAATGCCAAAACTGTTTTTCCCTGAAAAGCCGTGCAAGACACCTGCTGAAGATTCCACTGCTGATGCTATCTCCGAAGCGCTCCTTTCCTTTGTGCCGCGGGTCAACATCTTTGCTGTAAAATTTGAGATTCCACATTGTTCAGGCCCTTCAAGGCGGGTCCCCCCAAGAAAAGCACCTGTTAATGAAACAACAGGGAGGTTATGGTTTTCTTTAATTATTACCCTCATTCCATTGGACAGGACAACCATTGAGACGTCCCTATCTTCTTTCGAGCTTTCCGCTATCCTGTGTGTGGGATGCTTTCCGGCCCCGGAAAACAGATCAACAATCTCCTGGCTTGACAGTTTGATATCGGCCCCTTTTGGGGCCAATATCCCGATGGAGAGATTCTGTGGCCTGAGATAGGCCTTTGCTACATTCCCAATATCATCGGGCGTGACTTGTTTCAGCCGTTTCAAGTAGTCGTCAGCATTATACATATCGCCGGTCATGGTTTGAAAAAAGGCAAGTCTTCTGGCCTGCCCGGCCATGGTTTCCATATTGTAAACAAAATCGGCTTCAGCCATTGTCTTGGCCTTGGACAACTCCGGACCAGGGACCGATATGTTTGTGATCCGGACGATTTCTCCGGCAATGGCCTCAAGGGCGCTCTTTAACCGGTCCTGGCTGAGCGTGGCATCAATGCAGAAAAGGCCCGGATCCAGAGGGGCCCAGACACCGGCATCAATGCTGTAAACCAGGTTCTTTTGCATCTTCAGTCGCGTATAGAGCCTCGAACTCTTGCCATGTGCGAGAATTATTTCCAGGAGCTCCAGGGCGGGAAGATTGCGATCCGTCAAAGGAGGTGTGTGCCAGGACATGTCAAGATAGATTTGTTGCACGTCTTCATTCAGGACTGTCTTCCTCAGGGATGTCTGTGCCGGCTCTACAGGTCTATATGGCGCTTTGCACGCCTTCTTTGGAAAATCCCTGACAAGCCCGTTTATCGTCTTCAAGGCCAGGGCCGTATCAAAGTCCCCGACAGCCACCAGAACCATATTGTCCGGTGTGTACCATTTATCCATATATTTCAAGATCGCCTTCCGGTCGAACGAACGAATAGTCTGTTCATATCCGATTATGGGCCTTCCATAGGGATGCTCCTTGAAGCACAGGCGCATCATGGCCTTTCCAAGGCGCCTTTG
>JAYEIR010000007.1:0-24835 GCA_034660135.1 Thermodesulfobacteriota bacterium | reverse complement strand
CCTGCAATTCATATAGTGAACCTCTTACAATGCGCAGGAAATAACATCCCTTTGGATTCACTTTTTCTTTGTGCCACAGGGAGAGCTACTGTAAAAGGATCATCTCCCAAAGAGTTGGCCGATTGATCAGGGTTCAAGGATCCAAGGGGCCCAGGGTTCTAGTGAAAATGACCGAAAAACAAATACATATGGAAGAATCCCTGACTCTTGGAACCGTCTTTTTATATAGTCATACTTTGAAAATATTAAAGGGTAAGGGCAGAGAAGACGTAAGTGTTTATATCATCTGTATCAAGCCGTTTTCATTCACTCGAATCCTTGACCCCTTGAATCCTCGAACCCTGATCTCCAACTAAATTTGGAGAAGAGCCCTATAAAAAAATTATAGTTATTGTATGTTATGTGTTTTTTAGGAGGATGTCCATGGGTCAAAATCATAAAATTTTAGTGACAGAAGAAGGGAGCTTTGATTTGGGCTCCTACAGGTGGGATGACCACAGGTTTTCCGCCCTCCTTGTGAGGGAAAATCCTATTAATACGGACCAGGCCATGGATGTCAGCCGGTTTCTTCGCCAAGAGATAGCCAAGATGGAGCACCAGACGATCACGATGCCGGTCATTGAAAAGATCATAGAAGAAAAGCTGATGGAGTATGGGCTTTCCAAGGCTTCACCAATTAAGCTGAACAAATCTATTTTTGTGGAAAAAGGCCCTCTTCTTTCTGAAAATGCCAGGAGAGTGCTCGAACGGAGATACCTAAAGAAGGATGGCAAGGGGGATGTTGTTGAGACCCCTGAACAGATGTTCAGGAGGGTGGCCCACCATGTGGCAATGGCAGAGAAAAAATATGGGGGCGCTGCCCATGCAGAGAATGTGGAGGAGCTATTTTACGGGATAATGATAGAGTTCAAGTTCCTGCCCAACTCTCCGACCTTGATGAATGCTGGACAGGGACTGGGCCAATTAGCCGCCTGCTTCGTGCTGCCTGTTGAAGATAGTATAGACGGGATTTTTGATGGCCTGAAGAATGCCGCGATTATCCACAAATCCGGCGGCGGGACAGGATTCTCCTTTTCACGCCTCAGGCCAAAAAACAGCAGGGTGGGAACAACAGGCGGTGTTGCTTCCGGGCCGGTGTCTTTTATGAAAATTTTCAATACCGCAACCGAACAGATAAAACAGGGAGGTACACGCCGGGGAGCCAATATGGGTATCCTAAGGGTGGATCATCCGGATATTATGGAATTTATCTACTGCAAGACGAACGACCATGAGCTGAACAACTTCAATATCTCGGTTGCGGTTACAGATGTCTTCATGGAAGCAGTCCGCACAGGTGAGACCTATGAACTGGTGGACCCCAGGGACAAGAAAAAGGTTGGAGAATTGAATGCAGCGGAAGTCTATGATGCCATGGTGAAACAGACCTGGAAAAACGGGGACCCAGGCATTGTATTCTTAGACCGGATTAACGAGGATAATCCAACGCCTGCTCTTGGCGAAATAGAGAGCACCAACCCCTGCGGGGAGCAACCATTGCTTCCCTTGGAAGCCTGTAACCTCGGATCCATCAATCTGGCCAAGTTTGTTATTGCCGGCGATAAGGATAAGCCAAGAATAGATTACGAAGGCTTGAAAGATCTTGTATGGCTATCTGTGCGTTTTTTAGACGACGCAATTGATGTATCCAAATATCCTCTGCCTGAAATCGACAGGATGGTGAAGGGCAATCGCAAGATTGGACTCGGTGTTATGGGATTTTCTGACATGTTGTATCAGTTGAGTGTCCCTTATAATTCAGATATGGCCCTTGAGATAGCCGGGGAGGTCATGGGTTTTATCCAGAAAGAGTCGCATGAGGCATCCAGACATCTGGCTGAAGAAAGAGGTGTTTTTGAGAATTTTGATAAGAGTATCTTCAAAGACCAGGAGGAGCATGCGTACAGAAACGCAACCATCACCACCATTGCGCCAACCGGCACCCTGAGCATCATTGCTGATTGCTCCAGCGGCATAGAGCCGTTATTTGCCCTTAGCTATGTAAGACATGTCATGGACGATGATGAACTCCCGGAGACGAATCCATATTTTGAAAGAGTTGCAAGGGAAGGGGGCTTCTATTCAGAAGAACTGACGGATTTGATTGCCCAAAAGGGGAGTATCAGAGATATTGACGTTATCCCGGAGGATGTCAGAAACGTCTTTGTGACAGCCCACGATGTGTCCCCGGAATGGCATATCCGTATGCAGGCGGCCTTCCAGAAACATACTGACAATGCGGTCTCAAAGACGGTCAACCTTGCTCATGACGCCACGGTAGATGATGTCCGTAAGGTTTATGACCTGGCCTATGAGCTGGGATGCAAAGGCGTTACCATATACAGAGACGGGAGCAAGGGACAGCAGGTTCTTTCATTTGCCGACGCTGATAAGGTATCTGCTGAAAGCAGATTCATGACTGCCATGAAAGAGCGCCCGGAGACCTTAGAAGGTTTTACTACCAAGATGGTCACTGGGCTCGGAACCCTTTATGTCACTGTGACTGAGTATGAGGGCCGGCCATTCGAGGTGTTTGCCACTATCGGCAAATCAGGAGGATCCACCACTGCCAAGACCGAGGCCATTGGCCGCCTTGTCTCTCTTGCCCTCAGGTCCGATGTGAAGGTGGGAAAGATTGTGGACCAGCTCAAAGGGATCGGAGGAGAGCATCCGGTGTTTCAAAAGGGTGGGCTGGTCCTGTCCATACCCGATGCCATCAGCAGGGTCCTTGAAAAAAGATATTTGCAAAACCAGCCCTCCATCAATTCTCATAAGTATCAGAACAGCCTTTCAGGAGAAATCTGTCCGGAATGCGGCCAGACCATAAGTTTTGAAGAAGGCTGCATGACCTGCCATTTTTGCGGCTTTACCAAGTGTGGCTGACATATTGTATTAAGGAGAAATATCTGCATATTAGCATAAACAAGCACGCCCAAAGGACATAGATCCCTGGCCCTGATTAGTGCCTGTAAACACGGCCCACTCGATCCCTTTTTTAAACCGCAATTTTTAAGCTGTTACATTTTGGATTAATGGAATCAATCCCAACTCAGAAAACTTTTAAGATGAATATTTCTAAACGAGCCATTCTGAAGGCCTTGATCCTTTTTTTCTTTATCATGTCTGCTGTTTTTGTGGCACATTTCACCGGGGTCAAGGACGTGCTGACACCGGAAACCCTGGCGCGCTTCTTAGATGCCTATGGGTTCTGGGCTCCATTCCTTTTTATCTTGATCCATGCACTCAGCATATGTCTGTTCGTGCCTGCAAGTATTCCGACAATCATCGGGGCCGGCTTATTTGGGGCCTACTGGGGGTTTGTGTATGTATGGATAGGTGACATAATAGGCGCGAGCGGTGCCTTTGTTATTGGACGCACACTTGGAAGGGATTTTGTTGCATCCATTGTCCGGGATAAGTTAAAGAGATATGATGCCGCCATAGAGAAAAACGGATTCACAACGGTATTCTACCTGCGATTGCTCAATGTTCCTTTTACACCATTGAATTTTGGCATGGGTATGACCGGAGTTCATTTCCGGGATTATTTTTTTGGGACAAGCCTGGGTGTTGTTGTTGGCATTTTCGTCGTGACTTTCGTCGGCGGTGTCTTGAAAGATGTCTGGGTTTCTGGTAATTGGGGAGGGCTGATATCTTTCAAGGTATTCTTTTCAGTAGCGCTTTTTATTTTTTCGTTCTTTATCCCAACAATCATCAAGAAAATCAAATGGCCCGCACTGATTAGCAATCGTTTAAATAACACCTAAAAAAAGCAATTAGCGGTTAGCCGTTAGCTATTAGCTGCATAAAATCAATTAGTTGTCAGACAATACAGTTGCATCAAAAAATGAAAGATTCAATTCGGCGTAAAGTTATACAAATGCTTGTAGTCTTTAAGCTAACGGCTAATTGCTAAAAGCTAATTGCAGGATTTAGGTAACAGTCAACCACTACCCCTAAAAAGGTCTAAATCCATCTAAGTAGTTATAAATTGAGGTGAAAAATGGCAACAAAACTGGATGATCTATGCATAAATACGATTCGAATGCTCTCGGCAGACAGTGTGGAGAAAGCCAGATCCGGCCATCCCGGCATGCCCATGGGTGCCGCCGGCATGGCCTATGTTTTGTGGACCCGTTTTTTACGCCATAATCCCCTGGACCCAAAATGGCCTGACAGGGATCGGTTCATTCTATCTGCCGGCCACGGCTCAATGCTTCTTTACAGCCTCCTTCATCTGACAGGATATGACTTGTCCATTGAGGAACTCAAGAATTTTCGCCAGTGGCAAAGCAGAACACCGGGACATCCGGAATATCCCCTTACGCCTGGTGTGGAAACTACCACGGGTCCTTTGGGGCAGGGTCTTGCCAATGGTGTAGGAATGGCAATATCTGAACGTTATATCGCCGGCCGTTTTAATCGTCCCGGACACACAGTTGTGGACCATTACACCTACGCCATTATCAGTGACGGCGAACTCATGGAGGGCCTTTCCCACGAAGCCGCGTCTTTGGCAGGGCATCTCGGGCTTGGCAAATTGATCTACTTGTACGATGACAACCACATATCCATCGAAGGAAACACCGACATCACCTTTACAGAGGACCAGACCTCTCGTTTTGAGGCCTATGGGTGGCACGTTCAAGAGGTTGAAAACGCAAACGACCTTGATGCCCTGGAAAATGCTATTCTCGCAGCCCAGGACAGGAGAGACAAGCCCTCCCTGATCTCGGTTCGCACCCACATCGGCTATGGCAGTCCCAACAAGCAGGACACCCCGGGAGCTCACGGTGAACCCTTAGGCCCCGAGGAGATCAGAATGACCAAGCAAAACCTGGGATGGCCTGTGGAGCCCCCCTTCTTTGTTCCTTCCGAGGCACTTGATCATTTCCGTCAGGCAATCGAAAAGGGCAGGGACATACAGGACCGGTGGGTGGAACGTTTCAGGACTTACCAAGAGGCCTATCCTGAACCGGCCGCGGAATTCGAGAGATGGTCGCGAGGAGAGTTGCCGGAAAACTGGGACAAAGACATACCTCTTTTCCCTGCAGATCCCAAGGGCATGGCAACAAGGGTTGCATCCGGAGACACACTGAATGCCATAGCGCGCAACGTCCCTAACCTGTTGGGTGGTTCTGCGGACCTTGCCCCGTCCAACAAGACACTCATGAAAGGGGAACAAGACTTTCAGGTAAATAATTACCAGGGCCGCAACCTGCGTTTCGGTGTCCGTGAGCACGCCATGGGATCCATCTTGAACGGCATGGCCCTGCATGGTGGTGTAATTCCATACGGGGGCACGTTCCTGATCTTCTCGGATTATATGCGGCCTGCAATTCGCCTGGCGGCACTCATGGGTCTGAAGCTTATTTATGTCTTTACCCACGATAGTATCGGCGTGGGAGAAGATGGCCCGACGCATCAGCCAGTGGAACAAATAGCCTCATTAAGGGCGATTCCCAATTTAACAGTGATCCGGCCATGCGATGGCAACGAAACTGCTGAGGCGTGGCGCATTGCCATGGAATCTAACGGCCAACCCTTTGCCTTGATATTAAGTCGACAGAATGTCCCTGTTCTGGAGCAAACTGCGAGTGAGGCCTCGACAGGGGTTTCCCATGGTGCTTACATCCTGCAAGATGTTAGGAACAACGGAGAACCGGAAGTCATACTGATCGCCACCGGCTCTGAAGTCCACATCGCCATGGAGGCAAGCCAACGCCTCGATGAACAGGGAATAGGAGTGCGCGTTGTGAGTATGCCTTCATGGGAATTATTTGATAAACAGCCTGAAGACTATCGTAACCACGTCTTACCCCCTGAATCAAGGATCAGGATATCTATTGAAGCCGGCGTTTCCCAGGGGTGGCATCGCTATGTAGGCCAAAAGGGTGACATGGTCTGCATTGACCATTTTGGTTCTTCAGCCCCCTCTAATATACTGTATGAAAAGTTTGGCATTACGGCTGACAGAGTAGTGGAAAAGGCATTGGCCCTGATTAGTGCCTGAACGAAAACCCTGTTCAGGCACGATTTTGGATTTTAGATTGCGGATTTTGGATTAATGGAATCAATCCCAACTCAGTAAAATCTAATAATTGATGTTTTACTCCATGTAAGGCACCAGCATGCGAGGAAAGATTACGATGATTGACATTTCAAAGATTGACTATTCAGCCTTGGACAGGCCGGAGGTGCTGGCATTTTTGTTTCACCCCAGGCCTGAATGGGGTTCAGGGGACCCTAAGGGTCCTGCCCATGATGTGCTCATTCCGGTAGAAGAGGATCTGGTGATAGGAGGTAGATTTCACGTCAAGCAAAAAACCGCGCCAAACATCATCTTTTTTCATGGGAATGGCGAGATTGTTGCCGACTACGACGAGTTGGGTCCTATATACAATGGTATGGGCATGAATTTCATGGTGGTGGATTATCGAGGGTATGGGCGCTCAACAGGCAGGCCAAGCATCACTGCCATGATGAGGGATTGTCATTTCATATTTTCTTTTGTAACAAAGTGGCTTGAGGAGGAGGGACATTCCGGTCCGCTTATAGTCATGGGCAGGTCCTTGGGCAGCGCTTCCGCACTTGAACTCGCTTTCCATTACAGGGATCAACTCGGCGGTCTCATTGTTGAAAGCGGATTTGCGTGGTCCGGCGCCCTGTTACGCCGTTTGGGAATGGACCCTGAGGACATGGGTTTCAAAGAGGAACAGGGTTTCGAAAATGTTGACAAGGTCCGGTTTTTTGACAGGCCTACCCTGATCATTCATGCAGAACAGGATCATATCATCCCCTTTTCAGACGGCCAGGCCCTGTATGAAAACAGCGGGGCCGCTGAAAAGATATTCCTGGCAATTCCTGGTGCCAACCACAATGATATCTTTCTCCGGGGTTTTTCTGAGTATATGAGAGAGGTGAAGACTCTGGTACAAAAGACAGGTAACCGCTGATTATCGAACAGTTACGTTCTTCATGCGTAACTTCTCAATAAGTTTCAACCTGTGCGTTTAGCCATTAGCGTTTAGCCGTTAGCATTAAAAAGGTGTGAAAATGAGAGATTTTAGAGAACTTAATCAACAGGTCAATGAGGTAAAGAGGATGTTGAACAGTTTTATCCAAAAGCTAACCGCTAATGGCTAAAAGCTAACCGCACAGGTTGATAAGTTTGTGGTAGATAACCGGGGAATTCCGAAGCCCATACTGCCCGGGATTATTAAGAATTTACCAATGATCCGATAATATCCTGGATACTCTCAATTTTCCGATCCTCGCAGAATTTTTTTAATCCTTCTATGATATCTATACCGGCTTCCGGATTTACAAAGTTGGCTGTTCCAACCTGTACGGCATGTGCCCCTGCAATGAGGAACTCAAGGGCATCCCGGTAATCCATGATGCCCCCGACCCCTATGACAGGTATATTAACGGTCCTGACTACCTGGTAAACCATGTATACAGCCACCGGTCTGATGGCCGGCCCTGAAAGGCCTCCGAAAACATTGGCCAATCTTGGCACACGCCTGTCAATGTCTATGGCCATGCCCGTAAGCGTATTAATCAATGAGATGGCGTGGGCACCTGCTTTTTCCACAGCCATGGCCACCGCCCTGATATCCGTAACATTAGGGGATAATTTGACAATAACTGGCTTATCGCTTTTTTCCAGGACCTTTTCGGTAACTCGCGCCGAGACATCCGGATCAGTGCCAAAGGCCATGCCGCCGTACTCAACGTTCGGGCATGAGATATTTACCTCGATTGCTGATATGCCATCAACCCCCCTGAGGCCTTCTGCCACAGCACTGTATTCATCTATGCTGTGTCCGTAGATATTGACGACAACGGCGGTATCAAGCTCCTGGAGCCAGGGAACCTTTTCCTTCAGGAACCTTTCCAGACCGATATTGGCCAAACCAATGGCATTTAACATGCCGCAAGGAGTCTCCACTATCCTGGGAGGAGGGTTTCCAGGCCTTGGCTTAAGGGAAAGCCCTTTGACTACAATGCCGCCGAGGAGGTTAAGGTCCATGATGGACGAGAATTCCTGGCCGTAACCAAAGGTTCCTGATGCGGTCAGCACCGGATTTTTCAGCTCCAGGGAGCCGATCGTGACTTTTAGGTCGGTGACAGACATGATTTACAGCGCCTTCCAGTCTATGGCCTTCACATCAAAAACCGGCCCGTCCTGGCATACATGATAATAGGGTCGAATTTCCGGTGAAGAGCTCTTCACAGCACACCCCTGACAGGCCCCGATACCACAGGCCATGGTTGTTTCCAAAGATACCTGACATGGAATATTATGATCAATAGCATGTCTTGCCACCCTCTTCAGCATAGGCAGAGGGCCGCATGCAAAAACTACGGGAGGAGCACCTGCACTGTTTATGCTCAATTGAGCTTCAAGGAGCTCTGTGACAGGTCCCTTGTGACCTGCCGTGCCATCATCCGTGGAGATAGAAGGTTCAATGTTCGACAGGCCAATTTCATCCATTGACAGGATTTCATCGGCAGAACGATATCCGGCCATGAAAATCATATCACGGGATTCGATGGCCTGAGCCAGAAAAAGGAGCGGGGCAGTACCCATACCTCCTGCGACCAGAAGGGGTTTTTGCTGGTCGTCCGGAAATTCAAATCCTCTGCCAAGGGGCCCCAGGACAGGTATTCTATCCCCTTTCCTCGCTCTGGACAGAATAGCAGTGCCCTGGCCCACTACCCGGTATAGAACCAGAAACAGGTCATCTCCTTGAGTCCCGCATATTGAAAACGGACGCCTCAAGAGCGGGTTCAAATCATGCGAGACCTGAATCATCACAAACTGACCAGGGGCTGCTTCAGCCGCGATCTCACCGGACCTGAGTCCCAATAAGAAGGTCTCAGGCCCTACTCTTTTGTTGAATATTACATCTGTGTTTTGCTGATACATATATAAGGTTCAAGGTTCAAGGTTCAAAGTTCGGGGTTGGTTGCCTTATAGCAAATATTCAGGATTTACGTTCTGCAGGGAATGAAAAATATTCCCTTTTATTTTCTTGTTTGACCTGTATAACTCATTGAGTATATTTTTGATTTGCTCTCTTTTTGAAGAACCCGCGGTCGGGCAGCCCAGATCAATCCCGGTAATATCAATGGATTTGGCATAACGCCTTATGCGTGCCTCATCAATTAGATAGAGGGGCCTGATTACTGTCAAGCTCCCTCCAAAAAGCTCCTGGACCGGGAGCATCGTACTAATGGATGCCCCATATAATATATTCAGGAAAAAGGTTTCAATCAGGTCATCCTTGTGATGCCCAAATGCGATCCGGTTACAGCCAAGTTCATCTGCAAGTTCAAAAAGCAGTTTTCTTCTCAAACGAGAACACAGAAAACACGGGTTTTCCAAATTCTCAGGCCCATGCGCCCTGGGACCGATATCGCTTTCTATAATCCTGTAATCAAAATCGTGTTCCGAAAAAAAGGCCTTCATCCCGCCTGCTGAATCAGCGCCAAACCCTGGATCCACGTGTACTGCCGTTATCCTGTATTCAATGGGTATCCTCTTTATTCTTTCCCTCAAAAGCCATAAGAGGACAAGGCTGTCTTTGCCACCGGAAACTGCAACCATCACGTGATCCCCATCACTGATCATCTCCTTTCTGTGAATGGCCCTTCCCATGAGACGCTTCATCTCTTTGGCAACATAACTCACCTGATCGATCCACCTTTATGTAACTGCTCTATTTTAGACAGGATAACAGGATTGACAAGATAACTTCGTAATAGTTCGTAACAGCTCAATAAATAGAGGGAACGGACATAGATTCACATCATATTCATCCTGTCATATTCTTATTGAGATGGCCACTTTGTAGGATTAGACATCCCCATGGACCGACGCACTTTGAAACTGGCTCATCTCTATGTGTTTTGGCAGCCCTCAAATTTTTCATATAAAGCAGTTTACACTTTTTCAAAGAGAATGCAAATCGGCAAATGAAAGATGCTAACAATTTCAAATGAAACAATAATGAGCATATGCCCAAAAAAACACTTGACTATTCCATAAAAGGAGCTATATTATGAGCGTACGCTCGTAACAGGAGATGAAAATGCCGAGGCCGAGGAAACTCAGATTTGTTCAGGGACGCCCTATTGTTGACGCGTTTGTTCCCAGTAGGACACCCCCATGGGGAACAGAGGAAATTATCCTGCCCATAGAGGGTCTTGAGACGATCAAACTGAACGATTTTCAAGGGTTGGATCAGGAGACAGCAGCCCGGATGATGAATGTCTCACGTCAGACCTTTGGGAGAATCCTGGCCGAGGCAAGGGCAATTGTTGCCGATGCCCTGGTTATGGGAAAAATACTTAGAATCGAGGGTGGTAATTTTGAGATGCCGCCCAGAGGAAGAGGAAGACGCCGCCGGGGCAGGGGCGGTGGATTTTAATAGAAAGGAGGTGTTTTATATGCCAGGATTTAATGGAACAGGACCTGGAGGAATGGGTCCAATGACTGGAGGAGCCCGAGGTTACTGCAATCCTTCCGGGACTGCCTATGGGCCGGCTCCGGCATGGGGACCCGGATATTCGGGTGCCGGTTACGGGATGGGCTTTGGTAGAGGCCGTGGCTTTAGTGGAGGCTATAGGCCCGGTTTTGGCCGGGGCTTCAGGCCAGGCGTTGGCGGGGGCCGCGGTTATGGTAGAGGAATCGGCCGGCGTGGATCTTACCCTGCACGGGGAGGCTGGTAGCGTTATGAGATCCTGGTCCAGGGGCAATGTGGCCAGGATTGCGTACGCAACAAAAAAATAACTTAGAAAGGAGGAACACATTATGCCAGGATTTGATGGAACAGGACCTGGAGGAATGGGTCCAATGACTGGAGGAGCCCGAGGTTACTGCAATCCTTCCGGGACTGCCTATGGGCCGGCTCCGGCATGGGGACCCGGATATTCGGGTGCCGGTTACGGGATGGGCTTTGGTAGAGGCCGTGGCTTTAGAGGAGGCTATGGGCCTGGTTTTGGCCGGGGTCGTGGCTATGGGAGAGGCTTTGGTTGGCAGGGAGCTTATCCTCCTGCTGGAGGATGGTATGGACCCGCCTACAATGCCCCTTATGGGAGTCCCTATAACATGAACCCCGAAGATGAGGTCAATATGCTCAAAGGCGAAGCTGATGCCGTAAAGAATGAACTTGATGCCATACAAAAACGCATCGAGGAGATTGAGTCCAAATCTTCGGAAGCATAACGTAAAGTAACCGTTCACGGGTTCAAGGTTAGAGAACTGTGAACCGTGAACGGTTGCAGACATCTCTGTATGCTGTTTTATCGATAATTAGTCTCTCTCTCTGCTTTCTCCGCTTGTCTTTTCTGCAATTGCCTCCGGCAGGCTCGAAAGAACTGCTTGCATCTTGCGATAGTTATTCAACATCACAATTTTTATTGAGCTATTATATAGAAGAGCTGCGGGATGCTGCACAGGAATTATTTGTTTATCATCAGCCTCCAGGACCTTACCATAAACCTCCTGGAATTCTTGCTTGGGCGGTAAAGGAAAGGCATATTTCTCAAAGAGGTATCTTGTTGCATAATGACCCAACGAAGCCAATATCCTGGGATTTATAATGTCTATTTCCCGGTCCAGGTACTGGCTGCAAATCTTAATCTCCTCAGACTTTGGCTTCCTGTATTTTGGAAGCATACATTTAACAAGATTCGTCATGTAAATCTCTTCTCTGTCAACCTGAATCTCTCTCAATAATTCATCGAGCACCTTTCCCGAAGGTCCAATAAACATCCTGCCTTCTCTATCCTCAGTCTCTCCAGGAGCCTGGGCAATGAGTATGAGCTTAGCATGCGGGTTCCCTTCCCCGCAAATGGCGTTTATCCTGGTTTCAGCCAAACTGCATTTTTTGCATTCCCTGATCTCTTTGTTTAAATCTTCCAATTGATCTTTAGTCCCTATTCATCATGGTTAGCCGTTTCACCCCTTTAATTTGTCTGAAATTCGCCCCCTGGCTTACACACCTTAAGGCCAGTTCAGGGTCTGACACCCTTGTGCCTGATATGGCATCTACACCGTGGTCAAACAGGATTGGGGACATAGGAGCTGTATCGCCTAACATGATCACATAGGCGCCCGGATTACAAAGCTCAAGCAGGTGATCCAGGGTATGGTTCGTCAAGGCAGTACCTGTTATGGCTACAACATCCGCACGGGGAATCAGATTGCCTGCCTCGGCTTCATCTAAATCGCCCTCTTTTGGATTTTTCTCAATAACCCAGACCTCCTTTGAATACTCGCGAACTCTCGGTATGAATGGGAAGTGTCCCACAATAGCAATCCTCTTGCCCTTGCCCTTTTCCATGATCAGCTCAGCGGCGTTAAGCTCAACGCAGGAACTCTCATCCACTTCAAGAAGGGAATTTATGGTGGCCATGCCAATAGCCGCTTCAAGTATTCTTTGGGAATAAGCCAGTCGGACCAGTTCCATGGGGGCTTTGTCCAATAAGAATCCGGGTTCCTTTACCCCCGGCGGTTCCTCTCGTAATGCATCTCGCGGCAGAGTTGCTGCCAGTCCGCAATATCGAGTCAAAACGCCGGTATGGAAGATCCCCTGGCGTATATCTTGTACTGCTGCATCAAAGTTCAATATCGACATCAAATCATCAAGAATCTTCATTTGTACCCCAGTTCCTAAGTCTTGCATTATCCCCAGCAATTTCCGGCCAAAAACAAGATAACTCGTTGGTATTATTGATATTTGATGTTCGAAGTTTACGAAAATTCCTTTGAGAAAGTCAACAATATTAAGCAGTTATAACCCCGCGGGAATTGCTGCATTATCCCTAAGGATACGGGTATCAAGACCCATCTTGAAGCGAATCAGAAGATATACAATAGTCAAGTTCCTCATTGAGTACCCAGTCTTTAACTTCATGTATCAATATATCTCCTTTGGCGTTCCCCGTTATTACTCTTTCAATACCGGCATTTATGATTACCCTCTTGCAAAGCCTGCACGGGTCTGCCCCATCAGGGATCGGTTCTCCATTTTGAGCATCTATTCCCATAAGATACATAATGCCACCCATCATGTCTCTTCTTGAGGCATGGATCACGGCATTCATCTCCGCATGAACGGATCTACATAATTCATACCTTTCTCCAGAAGGTATTTTCAAGCTCTCTCTGTGACAGTATCCGATGTCCACGCAATTTTTTGCGCCCCTCGGAGCGCCGGTATATCCAGTGGAAATGATTTCATCATTATTGACTATAACCGCACCGTAATTTCTTCTTAAGCACGTTCCGCGTTTTGCCACTTCTATGGCAATATTCAAATAATAATTTTCTTTGGTGATTCTCTTTTTGCTCATAGTTTATTTTCGACCTGGCCTCAATCAAATTCAAAAGATGTTCCCACATGGCAGGGAAAGCATTTCTGAGGAAAGGCCTCCCACAGCTCAGCCGTTGCCGCCTCTCCTGTGCAGTGGGCTGGGCCCAGAAGATCCGGGTTTATGCGGTCCAGGTATTCGATTGTGTTATCCATTCGCACACGTGAGGCGGACAGGAGGTGCATACCGCCCATTACCGCATGAACCGGCTTTCCACCGGTAAGCTGCTGGATATAGAGAAGGGTATTTATCACGCCGGCATGGGCACAGCCGAGAAGAATGACTGTTCCTTTGGAAGACTCAAAAAACAGGGCCTGATCATCCATAAACGGATCTGACTTCGTGCATCCCTCATCCAGGAAAAAAGGCCCGCCAGTATCTTCAAACTCTGTTTCACGGGGTATTTCACCTGTGACAAAAAGGCCGTCAGCGATTTGCGTAGGCCTAGTCGTAAAAATTACGTCATCGGCAAGTTTTCGGACAGATTTTTCGTTCATGGATGGCATGCCTATGTCTCGACTCTGTCTATATTCATTGCAGGCAAACTTCGGCTGGAACGCCGCCGGGTGGGCATATACTTTTGGATTGCGGGATAACTGCAACACGGTTTTCAGCCCGCCGGTGTGGTCGAAATGCCCATGACTCAGGGCAATATACCCTGTTTGTTCCAAAGGGATTCTTAGAATACGCGCATTACTAACCAAAGCGCCACCACTCTGCCCTGTGTCAAAAATAACCTGAGTGCCTCCGGTCTCTATCCAGAAACAAATTCCATGCTCGGGAATCATACCATCTTCGCTTGCCGTATTTTCAACTACTACAGTAACTTTGACTTTTTGCATCATATTTAATTCCTATCTGAACATTGAAATCACGCCCCGGTTGGCCCTTCTCCAGGATCTGGTCTGATATTGAGCAGGAAGAGCGGATGGCCGCAGAGAAAGAGCGTCTTTCGGGCACTCCTGAACACAGCGGCCACAACCAATACATGTTTGGGCATCAACCAGTGCAATTTCCTCGATGACAATTGCCCCCACAGGGCAGGTTTCCTTGCAGATCCCGCATCCGACACATTTTTCTACATCGACAAATGCCTTTAATTGGGAAGTCGCGGGGGCTCCCTTCCGAATTCCCCCAATTCGCATTTCAAGGAGATCAAGCCTAACTTGAATAGCTCTTGCCTTTGTTTTTAGTTCTCGAAGTTCTTCCTTACGATTCATTTTATTTTTCCCGCGGCCCTCATTTCATTCCCGACCTCGGCTTGGCTTTTTCACCATTCCTGACCTATCTTTATCAAATGCCCCATTTCCTTCTCCCGCAGCCACCCCTGCCAAGGCCCCTCCCCCTGCAACCTCCAGTCCTCTTCATATCAAAACCCCTTTGAGAAAACTTCCGGAGCACGGTAACAAAATCGTTATCCACACCTCGTTCATCAAATATATAATTTTCAAAAGGCTGTCGACATTGGAGGTTATAGCGCCTTCTCTTTTCCTCATCGCCTAAGATCTGATATGCCTCATTGATCTCTTTCAGGCGTTCCTCGCTATCAGGATTCCCCCCATTCCTGTCGGGATGGTGTTGCATTGCAAGTTTGCGATAGGTTTTCTTGATCTCTTCTGCCGAAGCTTCAAGCGTAAGCCCGAGGGTCCTGTAATAATCTCTCGTTACCACCGTTTTTACCTCCTGAGGCAGTTTCAAAATGTTCAATTTTGTCCAAGGTCAAGGAAGGCGAAAATTTTAACCACAGGAATATGTTGAATATTTCGAGGATTAAAATTTGAGACTGACACAGAGATTGGGCAAAAGGGGCCGTTTTGAAACTGGCTCTCCTGTCAGGGTGTTTATCCACGTCTACATGTGCCTCCATCAGAGCATGGAGCAGTCTCGCAGCGCTCTTCACGACCGCAACAGGTCCTGCCCGGAGAACGTTCCGATATCCCACCCATAAAGGAAGCAACGGATAATATCCTCTCCATCTCGGCGCTTCCGCATTGCTTACAAGAGACATCTTCATCCTTTCCCATACCGATTAGAAATTCGGATGTGGCCCCACATACCTTGCATCGATACTCATAGATTGGCATCTCCATCCTCCTTAGAATGTCTGCCAAAAAATAGGGTGCCCTTCCTACCTGGAGAATCGTTAATGCTTGATTCGTCAAGTCGGGCAGGATCTTCTGCCCATATGCGATTCATCTGCGCCCTTGGCTATCCAAGCCAAAAATCTTTTCAGCAACCCTGTTTCCAGGGGAAAGTAAGACATGATTTTTTTCAAATTTATCTTTTTGCTTATTTATCTTTCGAGTAGTATATTTGCTTGCTCCGACAAAAGCGACTTGAAATGGTCGAGAGTCACCGGACAACCCTGTATTGGAATTCCCATCCAGTCGGAGTATTCCAGGAATTCTTCCGGATATTCAGACATGTACCGGTCAACATAACCTATACCATCAAGAACAATCGCCCCTCCAGTATGCCTGGGGAAATTTTCATTGGCAAGGCCCTGGTCCCATCCCTTGAAGACTTTGTGACGAAATTTGATCCAGCCAGGTGTCATCCACCAGACTTTTTCGGCACCCACAAGTTCCTGGGCGATCTGGTTACGCTCCTTTCCGCCGGCTATCATGTCCATACAATGAGTAGCCTGGACTCTCACAACACCTGGCCCCTGTTCCTCGATAATCTTCTGCATGGTGCGTGTGGGCTCATCCACATTAACATAGCAAAATTTACCCCCATAAACCACAATAACCTTGTCTGCCTTTTCCTTGGCCATATTTATTCGATCAATGAGTTGCCGTTCCAGTTCCCGGCAGTCCTGGTGGAGCCCTGGATTAGTGTAATAGATCTTTTTAGCATCCAGAAAACCTTCTTTTTTCAAATGACTCAGCTCCAGGTTTAATGTGCCGCAGGACACAATGGCAATATCTGAAAACGATATCTGGTCCACCGGCAACCTCCTTTCATATTATGCGAAACAGGCTATTCTCAATTTTTGAGGGCAAGATTATAGCCTGCATGGACAGCGCTAAAAATATCCTGAACCTCCCTGGCATCTCCAATGACTTCTATCTTGGGAACGGCATCTATGATCTCTTCATCTGGTCCTGCGGCCGATCTCATGCCGGACGCCAGGATAACGCTCTGGAATGGTTTTAAAGACATCCTTTCCCCATCCTTTTCCACCTCAACACTCTCAGGCTTGAACTCCTTAACCGTTGTATGTGGCATCAGCGTCACCTTGTCCATCTGGTTAATTCTCATCAAGGCCAGTTTTTTTGTAATCATTTCCATCATGCTCCCAATGGGATCGGTCCGCTTTGTGGCAACTACATCATAACCCTCCTTGCCTAATTTCTCGGCGATCTCAATCCCTGCCCTGCCGGCCCCGATGACCAGGACCCTCGGCCCTTTTAGCTCTTTTTCCCCCTGGAAATACTCTATGGATGTCATGACATGCTGATTGTCAAGGCCCTTGATCTCCGGGATGTTTTGTACCGCTCCGGTTGCCCAGACGAGAAGATCAGGCTGAACCTCCTGAATCAGGGCCGCGTCCACGGATTTCTCCAGAAGTATAGATGCGCCACTCGCTTTCGCTAAATGTTTAAGGCTATCCAACCCCTCTTTCATCCTTTCTTTTCCTGGGGCCTGCCATGCGATGGCAAATTGCCCGCCTAAATGATCCTTTTTCTCGGCCAGGGTAACTTGGTGACCACGCCTGGTCATATACAGGGCCGTACTCATGCCAGCGGGGCCTCCCCCTGCGATCAGGACCTTCATGGGAATATCTGTCCGCCCCAAAGGAGGCAAACCAACTTCCGGGTTTAAATTGCATCCCAGGGGTTCGCCGCTTTTCATGCGATGGAGGCATCCCTGTAAGCAATAGCCGCAATACATGATATCCTCGTCCATTCCCTTTTGCCATTTCTCTATCAAATCAGGATCTGCAATAAGAGGCCTTCCAAGGGCCACAAGATCTCCAAGGCCCTTATCCAGGACCTTGATTACCTTTTCCTTTCTGCCCATCCTGCCGGCGACAATCATGGGAATGGATGTATGATCACGGACCCATGACAATGCATCCATCTGGGGCTTATCCGGGAGACTGGTATGGTGAAAATACCATGGAGGGCTGAAGCAGGCATTTCCCATGCCCACGTGTATGGCCTTGATTCCGTTTTCCTCCGCCAATTTCAGGAGGGGCAGAAGATCCTCCTGGCTAATGCCGAACTCCGGCGACATCTCATTACCTGAAATACGAAGAATACATGGGAGATCAGGCGCACCCTGTTTTACTGCTGAAATGACCTCTCTTGCAAAAAGCAGCCTATCCTGTCCAAAACGATCTTTCCTCTTGTTCAATTTGCCATTCAGGAATTGCGAGATGAGGTAACCGTGTCCTCCCTGGATTTCGATTATATCAAATCCGGAATCCTTGGCCTTTCTGGCCGCCAATTCATAGCCCAGGAGAATAGCCTCAATCTCTTCCTCAGTGAACTCCTCTGATACGGCCTCTTCTCTGGCCGTGCATGTCATGACTGAAGGGGCCTTGGGCGGGCCGCCAATTACATTTGGATTGGCCCCTGCGCCTGCATGATTCAGATGAAGGCAAACAGCCCGGCCTTCTTCGTGTATTGTATCAACGATCTTTTTTAGCTCCCATCCGCTTTCCGGCAGGCGAAAACAAGGTTGCCTGGGATGCTCCCTCCCATCAAGCGTAACCGAAACAGGCTCAATAATTACCAATCCCGGACCGCGCCTCGCAATCTGTTGATAGAAATTCAACTGGCGGTCTGTCACACTGCCATCAGGATTGCCATACCCGAGCTTGATCGGGGGAAAGATAAATCGATTCACAAGCTCCAGATTACCCAAGCTAAATGTATTGAACATCCTTTTCATGGCATGCCTCCTGTTTGGTTTTTGATATTATCCTTTTCTTTTTAAAACCCCATGGCATAAAAGATGCCCCCTACGGCCAGTCCAAAAGCAAGGTTAAAGACTTTAATCAGCACAGAATCCTTGATGCTGTATGAAAGAAGGGGGAGCATGCCGTGCCCGTCCTGTACAAAAGACGTGGTAAATAGCACGGAAAAGGGTATAAGACCCTGTGCATATATCATCACAAATATAAGGTGCGGCCCTGATTCCGGAATGATGCCGATTAAGGCACCGATCAACAATACCCACAGCATATGGTCATGAATAAAGGTACCCAGATTCCAGAAAGCAAGACCATAATGCACGAAAAGAAGGGCTCCAAAACTCCACAAGAAGACCCGAAACAGGTGCTTCTTTATGATGTGGTCCCAGATATGGGATTCAAGATAATGTTCAGAGCAAACTATGATAATATATAATGTGCATACTGAAAGAGTTAAAAAGGTGATACGTTTCCAGTCCCAGGTGGATGGGCCGAGAGTTCCAAGTACGACTAAAATTATAAAAGAGATCAAAAGTATAAGAAGAAGGAACCTTGTAAAGGAAAGAGACTGAAAATTTCCAACAAAATTCACGGGTCGAAAAATATCACTCATACTTTCCTGATTATCTATACCGGGCATGCATTCTTCGCAATGGGCATCAATGCATGATTCACAAGGGGTAATCCCCAGGGTAGGGATAATCCTGTCGCTTATCCAGGCGAAAACGATTCCGAACAAAAAGAGCAGAACGAAAAGAGCTATGGCTGTGCCCGGAAACTGGGAAAGCATCACAAACGCCTCATCCCCGGATGTGGCTATCATCCCACCAACAATGGCGCCAAAACTAATAAAACCATGGACATAAAGACTGACATTCATGAAAGCGCCAAGACAACCGGGGGTGAAACCTAAGAAAGAAGCTAATGTATATTGTCTCCACTGGCCTCCTTTTATGATGCCCGACATACGTCCCTTACTGGCCATATCAATAAAATCGACCAGAAGCATCATCACAAACACAAAGACGCTAATCATGAGTGCATGTTTGAAGACACCTGACAACACTGCCATCATTTAAGCCTTATATCGCGCATACCTATCGGTGAGGCGATTGCTAATCGCACCTTTACTCTTTCTTTGTGATTTAGCCCGTTCACCTTCATGCTCCCGTCATTTCGACCTGTTCTTTCCTGCCACGTATCACTACAAAAGATCCTTCACCGTGACCCGGTTTTACAGGTTCATCTCTCGTGGTCCCGGTCAAACCTTTAAATATGGTCTGTTTGAAGGTTAAATCTTCAAACCCTGCCTGTCCTATAAATCCGACAAGTTCGTCAACTGAGAAAAAGGTTGCATCTTTGTAGAACACACTCTCACTTTGGCGGTCCAAGTAGGTTTGCCCCACCATACTATTGCGATCTACAAAACCGATAATAAGAACCCCCCCACGGTAAAGAACCCGGTGAGCCTCCAGCAAGGCCTTCCTGATGTCATCAACAAAGCAGACGGTCGTGACCATCAAAACAAAATCAAATCGGGAATCATCAAAGGGAAGCTCCTCAGCCACCCCATCCAGGACCTGGATTCCCCGCTTTTGAGCAATTCCCCTCATGCGTTTTGAAGGTTCTACGCCAATTTTGATCCCTAATGGTTTAGCAAATCGGCCTGTACCCACTCCGATTTCCATGCCGCGTCCGCTGGTTGGTATCATGGCTTTGACAGCCTGCAATTCGGCTTCATAGGCCCAG
Source organism: Thermodesulfobacteriota bacterium (assembly GCA_034660135.1). GTDB lineage: Bacteria > Desulfobacterota > DSM-4660 > Desulfatiglandales > Desulfatiglandaceae > JAYEIR01. The sequence continues at coordinate 4,737 of JAYEIR010000007.1, read as the reverse complement.
CGATTTTCCACGAACCACTCTTCGTATTTCTCCACATATTTTTCAAAAGGGGATATTTTTGGCATTAATCAAATTTCTTCTGCCGAAAAAAATTGACAGGATTGACAGGAGATTCAGGATTAAAATAAAAACCATCAAAATTTATCCTGTTATCCTGTCAGGATCTTTTTCAAAAGGGACTTCTTTCAGTTTTCAAATTTCTGTTAATAACTTCCCAGAATTTACGCTCAGATTTCTTTGTGCCTCAGATTTCTTTGTGCCTCTGTGCCTTTGCCCCTATGAACCTAAGTCTAAGTCAAAATGCTATTTTCTTTTTGTAGGAGGGCTATCACTACTCCATATCCCGTCATTTCCAAATCGTTTGGCCCACCATTCCTCAGGAGAAATATATTTTTCCACCTCATCATTAGAAAACGAAAACTTATAGTCACTGCAATATATCATTATGCAATCATAGGCATCCGTAATTTTTCTTATCATTTTTTCACAAATTTCTTTTTCTTCTCGTGATACGTCCGGGTGCCATTTTTTGAGCAATATCTTATAATGGTTTTTTATTTCCTCCATTGTCGCTGACTCGGGGAGATCGAGAATCTCCCTTGCCTTAGTAATTTCCTCATATTTATTGTGGCAGCTCATTTACATATCTATCCCTTTCAATACGATATCACCTTCACTAATGCCGATATCACTGGCAATGACGTGACACTTCACTTTTAACAGGAAAAATATGGGACGTTTTTCATTGGAAAGCGCCTCATAATTTCCCTGCCCTTTGCTTATTATAAATTCCGCATTATCGTAGATCTTTTTAAATTCCGTACTGCATGTTTTAAGTATGGTTCCAGGTGCATCGGTTCCGGAGGATAATATAGTCGCAACTTTATCAATACCTGCCTGTACAGCGTCCTCATGTGTGGCATCATTTATCACCGGCACATCTCTGACTACATATATCACCGGTTTTTTCATTTCCTCTATTAATATTCTATCAAAGACACATTCTCCCGCATTATCCCCAAGATACAATATCTCATGGGCTTCATCCAGGCAGTGTTTAAATCTGACGTAATCGCATATGGCAAAATCCTTCTTAAGGACTTCGTCTATCTCATTTTCCAAGTCGAAATCCCGATTTGCACCAAAGTCTATCACATTTCCGGCAATCGACACTCTTATTGCTGTTAGAAGCCTGTCATCGGATTTTTCAACATGGCTTTTCAAAGAGGGATACAATGACAGTGCCTTTTTGGTGCTTTCGCTTTTAATATCTCTATAGGGATCTGAATTTCCGGCAATCTCCCTGACTTTTTGATAGATCAGCCTCCCATTTTCCGGTGGAATGCTTTCAAGTGGGATATCCTTCAGCATCATTCCCACTTCATCTAATACCTTTTTTATTTTCTTTTCATCACCTGTTGCTATTCTCGCAGCCCGGAGCGCCTGGTTTACGAAACAGGGAAAGCAATCAAGATAAGTTTTCATTTATCATATCCTTAGGAACGAGGACGAGACAACTTCCCCAACTATGCACCTGCTTGGGAAAGTTATCTTGTCCCCGTTCCTTATGCAAAAAGAGGCAGTTTCAAAATGTCCAATTTTGCCTGCCCTGTTAAATCCGTTATTATATTTAACCGGGGTCCAAGGTCAAGTCTTCGTCCCATAGGGGCCTCCGTCCCGGTGGGGTCTCGAGCGAAGCCCCAATAAAACGGGACAAGCGGGCAGTGAAAAATAATCTCTCACCGCCTTCCCCCGAAGCATTTGTATGCTGAAGAATCCAACCGGAAAATGGGTCTTATTCCCTTGTCATGGCCGTTCCGCACTTGGGGCATTTTTGCTCGTAACAGGGAGTTCCCAATTGATGGTCTGCTTTTTCACCGCAGTTGGGGCAGACACAATATCCACCCGGTCCTGCTGCAAAACCACCTCCAAGGCCACGGCCAGCGCCGCCTTGGCCACGACCACCGCCTTGGCCTCTACCTGTTCCTTGTCCCTGTCCACTTGGTCCTGTTCCGTCTCCTCTTGGCATATTATTTACCTCCTTTCAAATCTCGAGTCCCTGTGCCAGATTTTCCCATATATCCTTGACCGCCTTACAACCTTCAGACTGGCTGTCAAATTCCACAATGGTCTTGCCCTGAACCATCGCCTTAGTAAAGGCAGGATCAAAAGGGACTCGACCAATCACACCTATGTTTCTTTCTCCTGCAAATGCCTCAATGGCCTTTCCCTGATCAGGATTGAGATCAAATTTGTTGACACACACCATGGCAGGAACCTTGAAAAAGGCGGCCAGTTCTGCTACACGTTCCATATCGTGCCTGCCCGAAACCGTGGGCTCGGCCACAATCAGTACGGCCGCGGCCCCCCCGAGGGATGCAATGACCGGACAGCCTATGCCCGGAGGCCCATCCGTAAGGAGTAAATCCAGATTTTTCTCTTCAGCAAGTTTTTTGCCTTCCTGCCGTATAAGGCTAACCAGTTTGCCGGAATTTTCTTCTGCAATGCCTAACCGGGCATGGGCCATGGGGCCAAAACGGGTATCAGAAAGATACCATTCTCCGCAGGTATTTATGGGAAAATCAATGGCTTCCTCAGGACAAAAATACCAACAAACACCACAGCCCTCACATTCAATGGAATCCACCACAAAATCCGCGCTAATGGCGCCCCACCTGCACAAATCCCGGCACAGGCCGCATTGGGTGCATTTATCCTGATTAATCGTCGCTGTGTGTCCTGACTCAAAATCATGTTGCTCCTTGACATCAGGATCCATGATCAGATGAAGATCGGCCGCGTCCACATCAGCATCACAAAGGACCTTGTTTTCAACCAATGAGGCAAATGCCGCAATAATACTGGTTTTCCCTGTCCCGCCCTTACCGCTTATGACAACTATTTCTTTCATAATAGTTTCCCTCGTGTTTCCTTTCTTTTGTTGTTCGAATATAAAGGATCGGTATCCTTCATTTACTGGTTTATACTTTTTTAAAAAGGCATATATTTTTTACCTGATTCAGAATACTGAAACTGGAACTTAGATAATGCATGAATATGCTTCTGTTTCTCAGTTTCAAATTTCAAGTTTCACTGCCAAGATACAAAATCAACAAAATTTAAACTACTTTTAACTTGTCATGAAGGATGCCTTAAAATCGTTCACATATTCCTCGCATAGGCTCAATGCAGCACACGGCTGCCATGATCAGCCTCACGAGAAACCACCTGAAGGTGAACATGATGATGCCATGTCTCCGCTCTGGGTTTTGCTGGAATTCATAGAGGAAAATGCGGACAACAACATGTCGGCCTCCTCGCGCCCGCACAAAGGACAACTCGCCTGATCTTTATCAGTGCTCTTAATGCATAAGTACTCAAAAACATTACCACAATTCTTACATTTAAACTCATGAATCGGCATGTTTGTATCCTCCCTGAGTTATTAGTTATTAGAGGACAGAATCTCTTTGATCTTAGAGTATAACGTCTTGAAATTTTCTTTCCACTCGGGCATCATATCCACGACCATATTTCCCCTTGAGTAGGCCTCTGCAATGCTCCGGTCAAAGGGGATTTCCATTAAAATAGGCACATCCTCCTCTTTCGCGTAGACCCTTACCTGATTATTCCCCATATCTGACCGGTTGATGATCAGCCCGCAAGGAATTCCGAGAAGCTTGACGGCACCAACGGCCAGCTTGAGGTCATGAAGGCCGAAGGGCGTTGGTTCAGTGACAAGCAAAATAAAATCCGCATCCTTCATAGAAGCAATGACAGGACATGAAGTGCCCGGAGGGGCATCGATAATGGTCAATATGTCAGGCTTGGTATATTCGCGAACCTTTCTGATCAGGGGAGGTGACATGGCCTCACCGACCCTCAATTTACCATGGACAAATTCCAGCCCGTTTCTATGTCCCTTCTCGATTATGCCTAATTCCCGCTCTGCCTCGGTGATGGCCTTTTCAGGACAGACCTCCATGCAACCGCCGCAACTGTGACAGAGTTCATGAAACGGCAAGACCGTTTCACCGAGCACGACAATGGCATTGAACTGGCATATTTCCGCGCATTTTCCGCACAGGTTGCACTTTTCCATATCCACCTCGGGAACAGGGGTGGTGATCGTTTTGACCTCTTCAATGGTGGGCTGGATAAAAAGATGAGAATTGGGTTCTTCTACATCACAGTCCAGGATCTGGACATCGGATTCGAGAGAAACGGCCAGGTTAGTAGCCACAGTCGTCTTTCCTGTTCCCCCTTTTCCACTTGCTATGCTAATGATCATACGTCACTCCTTATCGTTAATAACTAATGGTACCTAAAACCTGCATAAACTATTTTCAAAAAAGTATTAATAAACATAAATATCAAAGGGTTATTAAAATAGTAACAGCTCAATAAATCGTGGTAAAACCCTTACGGGTAAACTCCGAATAAGGAGTTTAGGCGTGAGACTTTTATAGTGCCCCTGTTTTTTGATCTGTTACGTTTTAGTATTGATTTAAAACACTTATTATCCAACTCAATTACTCAATTATTATCAGAACATTTTGTGGTTTTTTTTGGAATCACATCTGCTATTTTTTTTCTATAACATTGATGCTTGATTCAATGTCTTCAATCTGCTTTCGTAAATTATCCGCCTGATCTTTCAGGCGTTTCAACTCATCTTCCTTTGATAACGGGGCGGCCTCGGGCTGACCTGAACCACTCAATGCTGAACGGCCCATT
>JAYEIR010000006.1:10635-27817 GCA_034660135.1 Thermodesulfobacteriota bacterium | reverse complement strand
GTCGTCACACTCCGTTTTTTAATGGATACCGGCCGCAATTTTATTTCAGGACAACGGATGTTACAGGTGTTGTAACGTTACCCGAAGGTGTTGAGATGGTTATGCCGGGAGACAATGTATCGATGGAGGTTAGTCTGATCACGCCGATAGCCATGGAGAAGGAGTTGAATTTTGCTATTCGTGAAGGCGGAAGGACTGTAGGCGCCGGCGTTATCAGTGAGATTATCAGCTAATGGGGGAAGGACGTGTTAAGTAATCAAAAGATCCGTATCCGCTTAAAGGCCTATGATTCTAAGCTGCTGGATCAGTCAGCCACCGAAATCGTGGACAAGGTAAAGGAGACGGGGGCCAAAGTGGCTGGTCCGGTTCCACTCCCCACAGTGATTAATAAGTACTGTGTCCTGAGATCTCCTCATGTGAACAAAAAGTCGAGAGAACAATTTGAGATCAGAACGCACAAACGTTTATTGGACATATTGGAACCTACTCAGCAGACTGTTGATGCGCTTATGAAATTAGACCTGGCAGCCGGGGTTGATGTGGAGATAAAGCTATAGCAGATATCCGCAGTTCTGGAGATCTACCCGAGGCGGGTTAAGATGAATTGGAGCTAATTTTTTTATGGTTAAGAAGCTTATCGGGAAAAAATTGGGCATGATACGGCATTTTCTTGAACAAGGGGAAAGTGTTCCGGTGACCGTTCTGCAAGTCGGCCCGTGTGTGGTTGTACAGAAAAAGACCCGCGAGAAGGAAGGGTACAATGCAATCCAGGTGGGATATGGCCTAAAGAATGAAAGGCGGATGAATAAACCCATGAAAGGTCATTTCAAGGCCTCGGGAAACAGGTGTTTTGCCTGTCTAAGAGAAATCAGCATTGAAGACCCATCGAGTTTTGAGCTTGGCCAAGAGATCAAGTCAGACATTTTCAGTGCAGGTGACGTGGTCAATGTTAGAGGTGTGAGTAAGGGTAGGGGATTCGCCGGTGTTATGAAGAGATGGGGTTTTGCCGGTGGGAGAAAGACCCACGGTTCCCGAGCACACAGAATTCCCGGTTCGATTGGATCGAGTGCTACCCCCGGGAGGGTTCATAAAGGCAAGAAACTTCCTGGTAGAATGGGACACCAGCACGTCATGGTCAAGAATCTTTTCGTGGTGGATGTTAGACCTGAAGCGGATGTGGTCTTGGTTAAAGGGGCTGTGCCGGGAAGCCGCAACAGCCTTGTGGAGATTTCTAAAGTCTGAATAGGTAACTCAGGGGCTCGAAATGACTGTCATAGATGTTTACAACCTCCAAAGAGAGAAAATTTCACAGACTGAACTGAAAGATGAGATTTTTGATGTTCCCATAAAAAAACATGTCCTTCATCAGGTGATGGTCAGCCAGACTTCGAGGCGCAGGACGGGGATTTCTGCTGTTAAGAGCCGCTCGCAAGTGAAATGTTCAGGTGCAAAACTTTGGAGGCAGAAAGGGACCGGCAGGGCAAGGGTTGGCTCTGGTTCTTCTCCCACTCGAAGGGGAGGAGGAGTGGCTTTTGGGCCGGTAATGCGCAAGTATGTCGATATGGTGCCCAAGAAGGTGAAAAAAGCCGCTTTACGCATGGCGTTAACGGATAAGGTCCAGACAGGCCAGATTATTGTTGTGGATAATTTTGATCTTCCGGAAATCAAGACAAAAAATTTTGTGGTAGTGATGAATAATTTTGATGTCAATAAGGCGCTGATTGTGACAGAAGGTAAATCCGTGAACCTGGAAAAATCGTCTAAGAATGTCCCGGGAGTGAAGGTAATGCGATATGAAGGGCTCAACGTCTACGACATATTGAAATATGATCAACTTTTCTTGGAGCAATCCGCCATAGGAAAGATACAGGAGGCTCTGATTTCATAGTGTATAAATATCAAGTTGTAAAAGGACCCCTTGTTACCGAAAAGGCGAATTTGCAGAAAGAGGGGTATGGCCAGGTATCCTTCAAAGTGCACAGGAAGGCCAATAAGATAGAAATAAGGCAAGCTGTGGAGACGTTGTTAAAGGCAGAGGTCGTAGATGTGAAGACAATGAATGTACGTGGGAAACGCCGCAGGATGGGAAAGCATATTGGCAGGAGGCCTGACTGGAAAAAGGCCATTATAAAATTGGCAGCGGGGCAATACATTGAAGGCCTTGAGGGGATGTAAGCAAATAGTTCAAGGGTAGATCGGGAAGCGGAGCAATAAATGGCCATAAAGACAAATAAGCCAACCTCTCCTGGAAGAAGATTCCAGAGTACCTCCAAGTTTGAGGAGATAAGACAAAAAAAGGCTGAACAAAGCCTTCTGAAGCCCGTTAAAAGCACGGGTGGCAGAAACTCCATGGGCCGGATGACGATACGTCACAGGGGCGGTGGCCATAAACGTATGTATCGAGTCATTGATTTCAAAAGAGACAAGGATGGAATTCCCGCCCGGGTGGCCGCTGTTGAATATGACCCAAACCGCTCTGCAAATATTGCTCTTTTGCATTATGTGGATGGGGAAAAGAGGTATATCTTAGCACCTAATAAGTTGCAGGAGGGAGACCGTATAGTCTCGGGTATTGGGGCGGAAATCAGGGTTGGTAATGCTATTCCCCTCAGGGATATGCCTTTGGGTACAATTATCCACAACATCGAACTGAATATTGGCCATGGCGGTCAAGTCGCCAGAGGCGCAGGTAGTTATGCTCAACTAATGGCCAAAGAAGGGAAGTATGCTCAGGTCAAACTTCCATCCGGCGAAGTCAGGATGGTGCTCCTGGGGTGCAAAGCGACTATTGGTCAGGTCGGGAATCTGGATCATGAAAAAATATCGCTCGGAAAGGCAGGCCGAGGCCGGTGGTTAGGGAAAAGACCACGTGTCAGAGGTGTGGCCATGAACCCTGTGGATCACCCACATGGTGGAGGGGAAGGGAAGTCCTCGGGGGGGCGTCATCCTGTGACTCCCTGGGGTGTTTCAACTAAAGGATATAAGACCAGGAAGAAAAAGCCAAGCGATAGACTTATTGTGAGGAGACGAAACAAGTAGGTTCATGTGAAACCGACGCTGTTGTTTTGATGTAATTAGGAGGATTAGCTTTGCCAAGATCGCTAAAAAAAGGGCCTTTTGTTGATGAGCATTTATTGAGGAAAGTCAATAAGGCGGGAGAGACCATGAGCAGAAAGATCATAAAGACATGGTCGCGGAGGTCCACGATTCTTCCCGAGTTTGTCGGCCTGACATTCGCGGTCCACAATGGCAAGAAATTTTTACCTGTTTTTGTTGCAGAAGATATGGTTGGGCATAAATTGGGTGAATTCTCGCCAACAAGGACCTTTTACGGACACGCTGGGGACAAGAAATCCAAGTTGAAAACCAATAAATAATCTTTGGGATCGAACTAAAGGGTCAAGATGGAAACGACAGCAGTATTAAGATTTATTAGGATCTCAGCCCAGAAAATCCGTTTGATTATGGATCAGATACGCGGGCATAAGGTCGAGGACGCATTAAACATGCTTTCCTTCATGCCGCACAAGGGCGCACGCATATTAAAAAAAGTGATTGATTCCGCGGTTGCGAACGCAGAGCAAAATTCAGGGGTGGATGTGGATTTGCTTTACATCAAACGTGTGTACGCAGATGAAGGCCCAACCCAGAAAAGATTCAGGCCCAGGGCCCAGGGGCGTTCCTCAAGAATAAGGAAAAGAAGCAGTCATCTGACTGTCATATTAGATGAGATGAAGGCCGGCAGGAGATAGTGATTGATTATTGCCTGGCAGGATTTTACCTAATGATCACTCTGGAGGTTTATATTGGGACAGAAAGTTCATCCGATTGGCTTTAGATTAGGGACCCACAGGAGTTGGGATTCAAGATGGTTTGCTGGAAAGGAATACAGCGACTTTGTCCTGGAAGATCATAAAATCAGGAAGTTTCTGAAAAAAAGGATTTACCAGGCCGGTGTGGCGAAGATAGAGATAGAGAGAGCCGCAAATAAGGTGCGCATTCGTATTCATACTGCCAGGCCCGGGATTGTCATAGGGAAAAGGGGTGCTGAGATTGAAAAGGTCAAGAAAGACCTCGAGAAGGTGATCAAACGGGAGGTCAGCATTGACATCCAAGAGGTGAGAAAAGCTGAGGTCGAAGCACAATTGGTTGCAGAGAACATAGCTTTGCAACTGGTTCGACGGGTTGCTTTCAGGCGTGCGATGAAAAAAAGTGTTACTGCAGCCTTACGGTTCGGAGCCCAGGGTATAAAGATAGCCTGTAGCGGTAGACTGGGGGGGGCTGAAATGGCACGTCGCGAATGGTATCGGGAAGGGAGAGTTTCTCTTCACACCATCAGAGCTGATATAGATTATGGATTTGCAGAGGCCTTCACAACTTATGGTGTGATAGGAGTTAAGGTAACTATATTCAAGGGTGAAGTCTTGCCCGGCAAGAATAGCAAAAAATAGGTGGCGTTTATGCTAAGCCCAAAGAAGCTCAAGTACCGTAAAAAACAAAAGGGCAGGATGAAAGGTAAGGCATTACGAGGCAGCACTCTGGCATTTGGTGACTACGGCCTGCAGGCCGTGGAATGTGGTTTCATGAGTGCACAGCAGATAGAATCTGCCCGTATCGCCGTAACAAGACATGTGAAACGTGGCGGTAAGATCTGGATCCGCGTATTCCCGGACAAACCAATCACTAAGAAACCGGCGGAAACAAGGATGGGCAAAGGTAAAGGCAGCACCGAGGGTTGGGTTGCTGTTGTTAAACCCGGAAAGATTCTGTACGAATTGGAGGGAGTGGCAGAGAGCATGGCTGGAGAGGCTTTGCGGTTGGCCGGACATAAGCTGCCGTTCGCCACAAGATTTGTAGTCAGGAGATTGTGAAGCTATGAAGGCAAAGGAGTTGAGGGAGTTGAGTGAAGAACAGCTCATGGAAAAAGAAAATGAATTAGGCCAGGAGTTGTTCAATCTGAGGTTCCAGAAGGCGACCGGACAACTGGGAAACACAGCCATAGTTCATAAAACAAAGAGAGATTTGGCCCGTGTGAAGACAGTGCTCAGGAGTTGGGAAATCTCTAAGGGTTGAGAATTAACATGAGGTGGTAATGACAGAACGCGGATTGCGAAAGAAGTTAGTGGGGACGGTTGTCAGTAACAGGATGGAAAAGACTGCCTTAATAATGGTCGAGCGACTGACAAAACACCCGAAGTACGGGAAATATGTCAGGAGGCGTAAGAGATATATGGCCCATGATCCCAAAGATATGTGCAATATCGGGGACAAGGTAAGGATCGTTGAAAGCCGACCCATTAGCAAGAGAAAGAGATGGCAAGTTATCAATGTTATTGGTAAAAGCAAAACAGAAAAAGCGATTGAACTCAAGTAATGAAGTGGTTCATCGGAGCTGACAAGAAATGATACAGACTGAAACTAAATTGAAAGTGGCGGACAATTCAGGGGCCAAGTTGCTCTCTTGCATTAAAGTGTTGGGTGGAAGCAAGAGGAGATATGCAAGTGTGGGCGATATCATAGTTGTATCGGTGAAAGAGGCCATGCCGAATTCCAAGGTCAAAAAGGGAGATGTTGTTCGGGCCGTGATTGTCAGGACTGCCAAAGAGATTCGCAGAGCGGACGGATCCTATATTAAATTTGATGATAACTCAGCAGTGTTGATTAGCCAGGCAATGGAGCCTGTGGGGACAAGGATATTTGGACCAGTAGCAAGGGAATTGAGAGCCAAGAACTTCATGAAAATTATTTCATTAGCACCGGAGGTGCTTTAACTCTCAAAAAATATGCTGAGATCGGGAGCAGTAAAAGTGCGGAAAAAACATCCCAAAATCAGGAAGAATGACAGGGTAATAGTTATTGCAGGAAGAGAAAAAGGCAAGGTTGGTACTGTCTTGAAGGTCGATCCGGAAAAAGGGCGCGTGATTGCCGAAAAAATCAATATGGCTAAAAGGCATTCGAAGCCCAGTGCGAGCAATGCCCAGGGGGGAATCATAGAAAAGGAAGCGCCTCTTCATGTCTCCAACCTGATGATCATGTGTAACAAATGTACAGAGCCGGCAAGGATTGGGAAGCGTATTCTCGAGGATGGGACAGTGGTTCGCATCTGTAAGAAATGCGGTGAGGCCATGGATGAGTAAGATAGACCCATGCTCAGGAGTTGAAATTGTTATTTTTTTAGTTCCGAATGATGATAGCGTGTGTTTTCTGACTTCATACGATTACATCAACGATGGGAGTTGAAACGTATTGAGGAGGTAGGGTTGTCTCGATTGAAGGAGAAATATTTTTCAGAGGTCGTGCCAGGCATGATGAAGGAGTTCGGGTATAAGAGTGTTATGGCCGTACCGCGGATAGAGAGGACCGCCATAAATATGGGGCTTGGAGAGGCCATACAGAACATAAAAATACTTGATTCCGGTGTGGAGGAGCTTACGCTGATAGCTGGTCAAAAAAGTGTGGTAACCAAGGCCAAGAAGTCTATAGCCGGGTTCAAGCTCCGTGAGGGAATGCCTATCGGGTGTATGGTTACTTTGCGACGTGACAGGATGTTTGATTTCTTAGATAAGGTGTTTAATGTTGCCCTGCCTCGAGTTAGGGATTTCAGGGGCTTGTCGGACAAGGTGTTTGACGGTCGAGGTAATTGTACCATAGGCATCAAGGAACATATAATATTTCCTGAAATTGACTATGACAAGGTTGATAAGATGAAAGGTCTAAATATCTCCATTGTAACAACGGCCAGGACTGACGAAGAAGGCCTGTATTTGTTGAAACATTTGGGGATGCCTTTCCGCACTTAAGATGGGGGTTGTCTTGGCAAGAAAGTCACTTATTGTTAAAGCACAGAGGAAACAGAGCTTTTCGACACGTCAGTATAACAGGTGTCCAATTTGTGGGCGTAGCAGGGCTTTTATAAGAAAATTTGGGATCTGTCGTATCTGTTTTAGAAGTATGGCCTTAAAAGGCGAGATTCCCGGCGTGGTTAAGTCAAGTTGGTAGTGCCATTTGATGGGTCGCAGCTGGTAACATGTTATAAGGAGAAGAGAAATGACTATGACAGATCCAATTGCTGATATGCTGACGAGAATAAGAAATGCGCTGAGGGCGTCCCATGAAACAGTGGATATCCCCAGCTCAAAATTCAAGATAAATATTGTCAAGCTGATAAAGTCAGAAGGTTATATCAAGAATTTTAAAATCATCTCTGTCGGTGGTCACAGGACTATCAGAATTTACTTGAAATACGATGAAGAAGGCGTCCCAATCATTGGTGGACTCAAGAGGATAAGTAAGCCAAGCTCCCGTGTCTATCAAGGATATAATGAAATTGCGAAGGTGTTGAATGGATACGGGACACACATTGTTTCCACATCAAAGGGTGTCATGACAGATAGGCAGGCCAGAAAGACGTGTGCTGGAGGTGAGGTCCTCTGCTCTATCTGGTAAAAATTCAGATTTTTTGGAACCCCCAAATTGGTGGGTAGTTACTTGGTTGCCATTATTGGAAACTGAGATGTATTAGAATTGTGGTTTTACGATTTCTTGGGGCTGAATAAGACGGAGGTTTTAGATGTCACGCATAGGCAAAAAGCCTATACCGATACCAAAAGAACTTGATATTGAAATCGAAGGAGATCTCCTTACGGTAAAAGGTCCAAAGGGTGAGCTCAAGCGAAGAATTCATTCAGATATGCGGTTGAGTATAGATAAAGAAAAGATAGAAGTTTCAACGTCAGATGAAACCAGGGATTCAAGAGCGCTTCATGGCCTTTTCAGGATGCTGATTTCCAACATGGTGACTGGAGTTACAAAGGGGTTTGAAAGGGCACTGGAGATAGTCGGCGTCGGGTATAGGGTAGAGTTGAAGGGTAGAACGGCAGTCTTTAATCTGGGATATTCACATCCTATAGATTTTGAGCTGCCTGACGGAATTGATGCAAAAATAGACAAGATGAGAATCACCCTGAGTGGAATTGATAAAGAGCTTTTGGGTATGACCTCTGCAAAGATCCGAAGCCTGAGAAAGCCGGAGCCGTATAAAGGCAAAGGCATAAGATACGTCGGTGAGGTTGTCCGGAGAAAAGCAGGGAAAGCAGGTGCTGCGTAATAGGATTTTGTGGGAAGAGGCTCGGTTATATCAGTTCAGAGCAGGGAACGTAACAATATCAGAAAACAATGGTCACTAATTTAAGGATAGGAGAGGGTCGCTGGCATGGGTGGCATTAGCAGGTCTGAGGCAAGATCAAGAAGGAGGAAAAGAGTACGAAAAAAGGTTCGCGGTACTTCTGAAAGAGCCCGTCTGTGTGTCTTCAGGAGCTCCAGGTATATCTACGCCCAGATCATAGATGATTCAACAGGGAAAACCCTGGTAGAGGCCTCTTCACTGTCCAAAGGCCTTGATGCAGAGGCCCGTAGAAATGGCGGTAATAAGAATGGGGCTGCCTTTGTCGGTGCGGCCATAGCTGCACGGGCCGTGGAAAAAGATATAAAAAGAGTGGTTTTTGACCGGAACGGTTTTTTGTACCATGGTCGCGTCAAGGCACTTTCTGATGCCGCACGTGAGCATGGTCTGGAGTTTTGATAAGGGATAGTTAGCGGAAACAGATCGCTGGGTATTGAGACTTCGGTCTGTTTCCTGAAGCAACTGGCCGTGTATTCTATGCAAGTGGGACATGCGGCCTGAATTACGCTCAAGAGCATGGGAGAGATCTATTGTTTAAGGAAGAGGATGAGCTAATTGAGAAGGTTGTTCATATCAACCGCGTGGCAAAGGTTGTGAAGGGAGGCCGTCGGTTTAGTTTCAGCGCTATAGTTGTGGTTGGGGACGGCAAGGGGACCGTTGGGAGTGGTCTTGGAAAGGCCAAGGAAGTACCTGAGGCCATCAGGAAGGGTGTTGAAAGGGCCAAAAGAGACATGTTCAATATTCCTCTGAATGATATATCTATCCCTCATGAAGTAATTGGCCGGTGGGGTGCTGGTCGCGTGCTTTTGAAACCTGCCGGGCCAGGCACAGGCTTGATCGCTGGTGGTGCCGTACGCGCAGTTCTGGAGGCGGCCGGGATACAGAACATACTCACAAAATGCCTTGGTTCACATAATCCCCATAATCTTGTCAGGGCAACAATCGGGGGATTACGCTCGTTGAGGAGCCCTGAGGAATTTGCGAGGCGAAGGGGTAAAAAGCTTGCTGAACTACTAACTTGATGAAGAGAATGGACTATGGCTGAGATAATTAAGGTGACCCTTGTTAAAAGCGGAATAGGCAGGAACAAGAAAATCACTCAGACGCTGAGGGGTTTGGGTCTGACAAAGTTGCATAAAACAGTGGAATTGAACAATACTGCCGCCATAAGGGGAATGATAAATAAGGTTTCGTTTCTTGTTAAGGTTGGCTGAATTTATGGGTAAATGATTATGAAAATTCATGAGCTTTCGCCTGCTGAGGGTTCGAAAAAGCGGAAAAAGAGGGTTGGAAGAGGCCCTGGTTCCGGACACGGTAAGACTTCTTGCAGAGGACATAAGGGACAGAACTCACGTTCCGGTGGTGGGACCCGTCCGGGATTTGAGGGCGGCCAGATGCCTCTTCACAGGCGGTTACCCAAGCGGGGATTTACGAACATTTTCAGGAAACAATACAGTATCATCAATGTTAAAGACCTGGAGCAGTTCGCCCCGAATTCGAGCGTGAATATAGATGACTTAAAAGAAGCAGGTATAGTAAAAAAGGTGGGAGATGGTATTAAGCTTTTGGGGAACGGCGTAATTTCCCACCCACTAATTGTCAAAGTGCACAAGGTAAGCAGGAATGCCAGACATAAGATTGAATTGGCAGGCGGGAAGATTGAAATGATGTATGGAGAGGAATCATAAATTGTTTGGTGGTTTGCAAAATATTCCAAAGATTCCGGAGCTGAAAAAGAGGATCCTTTTCACCCTTTTCATGCTTGCTGTATACAGGCTTGGGTGTCATATCCCGACGCCGGGGATAGACGGGGCTGCGTTGGCCGCATTTTTTAGTGCGAAGCAAGGAACACTTTTTGGACTGTTTGATATGTTTTCCGGAGGCGCCTTGAGTCAAATGTCGGTAATGGCTCTGGGCATTATGCCATATATCAGCGCGTCGATTATCCTTGAGCTTATGACCGTTGTGGTCCCATATCTTGAAAAGCTGAAAAAGGAAGGTGAGCAAGGACGCAAGAAAATTACGCAGTACACTCGTTACGGTACGGTCGTTTTGAGTATTGTCCAGGGTTTTGGTATTGCGGTTGGTCTTGAAAATATGTCAAGCCCAGGCGGGGTTATGATTGTGCCGATAGGGGGATGGGGTTTCAGGATCCTGACGGTTATTACCCTTACAGCTGGGACCTCCTTCCTGATGTGGCTTGGTGAACAGGTTACTGAAAGAGGTATAGGGAATGGAATATCTCTGATCATTTTTGCCGGTATTGTTGCACGGTTTCCTGTTGCCGTGGCAAACACATTCAGATTGGTGGGGACAGGAGAAATAACAGTCTTTTTTATGGTCTTGGTTGTAGCGCTTATGATCGCCGTAATCGGGGTTATCGTTTTTGTTGAAAGAGGACAGAGAAGGATACCCGTACAATACGCGAAAAGGATAGTTGGACGAAAGATGTACGGTGGTCAGAGCACCCACTTGCCCCTGAAAGTGAATACTGCCGGGGTTATTCCCCCGATCTTTGCCTCCTCCATCATTATGTTCCCCGCAACAATAGCGAACTTTTTGAACCAGGAGGAATTCCCCTGGTTGCAGAGCGTTGTCAACTGGTTGGCACCCGGACATTTCGTATATAGTCTGATCTATGTGACCTTTATCTTCTTTTTCTGCTATTTTTATACGGCAGTGCATTTTAATCCGGTTGACGTGGCGGATAATATGAAGAGACAAGGAGGATTTATTCCTGGAATCAGGCCGGGGAAAAACACTGCTGATTATATTGATCGAGTTTTGACGAGAATAACTTTTTCAGGGGCTATTTATGTGTCGGCTATTTGTATATTACCTCAGATTCTGATTTATCAACTGAATGTCCCTTTCTATTTTGGGGGGACCGCATTGCTGATTGTTGTGGGTGTGGCAATGGATACCACCAACCAGATTGAGGCCCATATGCTGACGCGTCACTATGAAGGTTTTATGAAAAAGGGGTTTGGAAGAAAACGTTAAGTATGAAATGCGGTTAAGTGGAGACGGGTTGGATCATGAAAGTTAGAGCGTCAGTTAAGAAGATTTGTAATAAATGTAAAATCATTAGACGGAAGGGAATAGTACGCGTAATCTGTCAGAACCCGCGCCATAAACAGAGGCAAGGATGATTTGTTGCATTGCGAGTCTTGGTCCGCGGACTGCGTGCGGAAACTCAAATGAAATACTCTTGAGGCCCATACCTGTAACTCGCAACAGATTTTGCTCATTGCACCTTTCCGTTGTGGTGCCTCGGCTTTTTGATATTTCCTAAACGCAAAACTATCAGAAGAGGGAGTTAGAGATTGGCTAGAATTGCTGGTGTAGATCTACCAAAGAGAAAGAGGATCGAGATTGCCTTGACTTATATCCATGGCCTTGGCAGGAGTACTTCTCAGAAAATACTCACTGAGGGGGGTATAGACTGGGATACCAAATCGGATGATCTGGCTGTTGAAGAGGTCACCAGGATTCGAGATATTATTGGCGATAAGTATAAGGTTGAGGGTGATCTCAGGCGGGAAGTGTCCATGAACATAAAGAGGCTGATGGACCTTGGCATGTACCGCGGATTGAGGCACAGGAGAGGTCTGCCTGTCAGGGGACAGAGGACGAGCACAAACGCAAGGACGAGGAAGGGGCCTCGTAGGGCTGTTATGGGAAGAAAGAAAAAGTAGATATTCAAGGAGATAGGATGGCAAAGACCGCAAAAAAGAGGGGAAAAACCAAAAAGGAAAAGAAGAACGTCCCTACTGGAGTTGTGCATATACAATCCACGTTTAACAATACTATCGTTACAATCAGCGATATTGACGGCAATGTTATTGCCCAGGCAAGTGCAGGCATGGGTGGTGTTAAAGGATCGAGGAAGAGCACCCCTTTTGCCGCTCAAATTGCTGCTCGTGATGCGGTCAGAAGGGCAATGGATCAGGGCTTGAGATTGGCCGAAGTTAGAGTTAAGGGCCCAGGGGTTGGAAGGGAGGCAGCCATTAGAGCGCTTCAAATAGAAGGATTTACTGTGACTGCTATAAAAGATGTAACCCCGATACCCCACAACGGTTGTCGCCCTCCTAAGAGGCGGAGAGTGTAACGATTTTGGGTTTTGGAACGGATATTGGGTAACGAGTATCGAAACACTATTTGCGAATAACGAATCACGGAAGTAGGAGGGGCTGTTTTGGCCAGATATATTGGTCCATCGTGCAGGTTGTGTCGGCGGGAGAACCTAAAACTGTTTTTGAAAGGTGACCGTTGTTACGGGGATAAATGTGCCTTTGAAAGAAGACCATACGCGCCCGGACAGCATGGTCAGAGGCGCCAAGGTGGAAGATACTCGGATTATAGAGTTCAGCTGAGGGAAAAACAGAAGGTTAAAAGGATCTACGGGGTCTTGGAAAAGCAATTTAGAGACTATTATTCCCGTGCTGAAAGGCGTAAAGGAATAACAGGAACAAACTTGTTGGTTTTGTTGGAATCCCGTTTAGAGAATGTTGTCTACAGGATGGGCTTTGCAGCTTCACGGAATCAGGCACGGCAATTGGTCAGGCACAATCACTTTTTGGTGGACAAGAAGAAGGTTAATATCCCGTCCTTCCATGTCAAACCGGGTGATGTGGTAGAAGTGAAAGAGAAAAGTCGCAAGGTCGCACAGATTTTGGAAGCCATGGAGACGGTTGTCAGGAGAGGTGTTCCGGATTGGATGGAAGTTGACAAAGAGAAATTCAGTGGGATATTCAAAGCCCTTCCAAATCGTGAAGAGCTTACCATGCCAATTCAGGAACAGCTAATCGTTGAATTATATTCGAAATAATGAGTAGGGGAGTGAGGGAGTAATCGTTTGCTGACCTTTGACATTTAACGATCAAGTGTTGACGGCTGCGTATAAAGTTTGTCTGTCCTTCTCGGGGCGTGATGACTGTCAATCAAAATGGAGGCTTTTTTGGTAGATTTAAAGGGAAAGAACTGGCGGGAATTAATTAAGCCTAAGCGTATTCAGATTGATCAGGAGACCTATACTGATTTTTATGGAAGCTTTGTATGTGAGCCGCTCGAAAGAGGCTTTGGCCTCACGATCGGTAATTCGCTGAGAAGAATCCTGCTTTCATCATTGCAGGGAACGGCAATTGTTTCGGTTAGATTTGACGGTGTAGCGCATGAGTTCTCCACCATTCCCGGGGTATTCGATGATGTTACAAATATTATACTGAATTTGAAGGGAGTTCGGTTAAGGATTATTGATGGTGATGAGTCAGTGATACACCTTTCCAAGGAGGGCGAGGGGAAGGTTACGGCGGGCGATATTGAGACACATGGTCTGGTGGAGATCTTGAATCCTGACCACTATATAGCGGAGCTTAATAAGGAAGGGAAATTTGACGTAGAGATGGTTGCCAGGATGGGAAAAGGTTATGTGCCGGCGGAAAAGAGCATTTTCGAAGACCAGCCGGTTGGCGTCATTCCTATAGATGCAATATTTTCACCTATTCAGAAAGTCAACTATGTAGTCACAAACGCAAGGGTGGGGCAGATCACTGATTATGACAAGCTCACGTTGGAGGTATGGACCGATGGTAGTGTCCTGCCGGAGGATGCAGTTGCTTATGCGGCCAAGATCCTCAAGGAGCAGATGACTCCGTTTATCAATTTTGAGGAAGAAGCAGAACCAGCGGAGGAGGAAGAAGAGGAGAAAGAAGAGCAATTAAACGAGAACCTCTTTAGGCCTGTTTCAGAGCTTGAGTTGTCTGTTCGTTCTGCCAATTGTTTGAAGAATGCTGATATCACGCTGATTGCCGAACTGGTTCAAAAGACAGAATCTGAGATGCTGAAGACCAAGAACTTTGGAAGAAAGTCTTTGAATGAGATCAAATCGATACTTGAGGCAATGGGATTGTCTCTGGGAATGAAGTTGGATAATTTCCCGTTGCCAGACAAATCAGATAAAGCTGAAGAAGAGGAAGAACAAAAGCAAGAGGATGCGGATCAATGAGGCATAGGAAGGCAGGAAAGGAATTAGGGCGTAATACGAGTCATCGTAGGGCTATGCTAAGGAATATGGTGACTTCTTTACTGAAGCATGAACAAATAGAGACAACTGATGCAAAGGCGAAAGCTCTGCGGTCGGTTGCTGAAAAAATGGTTACCCTTGGTAAACGCGGTGATTTGCACGCGAGACGTCAGGCCCTTGCCTACATTAAAGACAAGCAAGTGACCTACCGGCTCTTTGATGAGTTGAAGGATCGGTATCTTGACAGGCAGGGTGGTTATGTCAGAATCACAAAGAAAGGTGCCCGGAAGGGAGATGGTGCATCCATCTCCATTGTTCAGCTTTTGCCACCTGATGAAAGCAAGAAGCATCCGAAGGCAAAGGATAAAGGCCTGAAAGTGGGTGATGGTATAAGCCCCAAGACAGAAGCGACAGATAGTGAAGATAAGAAAGAGGAGAGTAATTGAGATTGTTGCCAACTTGGCAGATCTTCTGTTTGCCATTTGTATTTTCTTTTGAAACCCCTTACCGGTTCTTGCCGGGAAAGGGGTTTTTTTTGCGAGGTGATTTAGGTGAGGAAATTCGAACACAAGGACCTGTTAGGTATTAGTCAGTTGTCAGTTGAAGACATAACACTTATTCTGAATACAGCAGAATCCTTAAAAGAGATTTCCAGCAGAGATATAAAAAAGGTCCCTACCTTGAGAGGGAAGAGTGTCGTTAACTTTTTTTTCGAACCAAGCACAAGAACCCGCATTTCTTTTGAAATGGCTGCCAAGCGACTCAGTGCTGATACTGTCAGCATCTCCGCTTTAGGGAGCAGTACGGCAAAGGGTGAAACTCTCATTGATACGGCCCGCAATCTCCAGGCTATGAATCCTGATCTTATTGTCTTGAGGCATTCCTCAAGTGGTGCTCCACATCTTCTCGCAAGGGAGGTGAAGGCCGGCATTATTAATGCCGGTGACGGGATAAATGAGCACCCTACCCAAGCCTTGCTTGACTTGTTCACCATAAGGGAAAAAAAGCAGAAGATCGAAGGCCTGGAAGTTGCGATAATAGGAGACATATCCCATAGCCGCGTAGCGAGGTCTGATATCTTGGGGTTAACTAAAATGGGGGCCAGAGTGACTGTCTCGGGCCCACCCACGATGATGCCGGCAGAAATCGAGGCCCTCGGTGTTGAAGTAGTGCATGATCCAATCAAGGCAGTCAAAGAAAAGGACGTAGTCATGCTCCTGCGGATCCAGTTGGAGAGGCAAGGCAAGGTCTTGTTCCCGGGCTTAAGGGAATATGCATCCTGTTTTGGCCTCAATAGGGACATCATAAGAGAAGCAAAAAGCGATGTGATCATAATGCATCCAGGGCCTATAAATCGAGGCGTGGAAATAACTTCTGAAGTGGCAGATGGCCCATATTCTGTTATTCTTGACCAGGTAACCAACGGGGTTGCCGTGCGTATGGCCATACTCTATCTTTTGATGGGGGGATCTAAAGAGTGATAATGTGGATTAAGGGCGGGAAAGTTGTTGATCCCGTAAAAGGAACTGTGAAACAGGTTGATTTGCTTGTTGAAAACGGCAAAATTGCCAAGATGTTGCCTCCTGACATATTTGAAGACATAGGTGCTGACTTGAGAATTATTGATGCATCTAACAGGGTAATTGTCCCTGGGCTGATTGATATGCACGTCCATTTAAGGGAACCGGGTCATGAGTACAAAGAGACGATTTCTACGGGGGCAAGGGCGGCAGTAGCAGGGGGTTTTACCTCTCTGGCATGCATGCCGAATACCTTGCCACCAAACGACTCCAGGTCTGTAACGGAATTTATCCTGATGCAGGCTGAAAGGGCTGGCCTGGCAAAAGTCTATCCAATTGCGGCCATCACAATGGGACAAAAAGGGGAGGCGCTTACAGAGTTCGGGGACCTTCGAGATGCAGGCGCTGTGGGTGTCTCTGATGATGGCTTCCCGGTTGCCGATAGTGAGGTAATGAGGAGGGCGCTTGAATACGCCAGATATCAAGGCCTGACAGTAATATCTCACTGCGAAGACAGACATCTGTCACGTGGTGGTGTGATGCATGAAGGTGTTGTTTCGACCCGGACAGGCTTGCCAGGGATCCCTGCTGCCGGCGAAGAGATCATGGTCTTTCGGGAGATATCGTTATCCAAGCTGACGGGTTGTCCGGTTCACATTGCCCATGTGAGCACTGCTGGGTCTGTCGAGTTAATCAGGAGGGCCAGGGATGAAGGTGTCCCGGTTACCGCGGAAACAGCGCCCCATTATTTCAGCCTGGATCATAACGCAGTCAAGGGGTATGATACAAAGGCAAAGATGAATCCGCCACTGAGGACACCTGACGATGTCCAGGCCATTAAGGACGGGCTTGCCCGGGGCATCATAGATGTGATTGCAACTGATCACGCGCCACACAGTAACCTGGAAAAGGATCTGGAATTCGACAAGGCGGCCTTTGGGATAATAGGCCTGGAGACCGCGCTGCCCTTGACATTGGACTTGGTGCGCCAGGGTATATTAGGGCTTCCTGAGGCCATTGGAAAACTGTCCTGCAATGCATATGCTTTACTAAGAATTCCGCGTGGACGTCTTATCGAGGGTGCTCAAGCGGATCTGTCTATAATTGATACGGAATGTGAGTATGTGTTGAGAGAAGAAGATATTATTTCCAAGAGCAAGAATTCCCCTTTTATCGGTAAGACCTTAAAAGGAAGAAATGATTTGACCATGGTTGGAGGAAAGGTCGTCTGGGAAAGAGATGCGGCGATTGGTCATCAGCAATCAAGGCAAATCGCATAAAGACGCCCTGTTTGACCTGGCGAAATATCGTATTAACTAATGTAACAACAAGCAAAATGCTGGAATTGGAATCTTGCGGCAGTCTCATGACTATTAGAACCTTCAGTCCTATTTGCTGGAGTGCGACTGAATAAACACCCCCATTACCCTCCCTTCACACCCCAAATACTATCAA
>JAYEIR010000006.1:0-10535 GCA_034660135.1 Thermodesulfobacteriota bacterium | reverse complement strand
AATATCATTCACTCTATTTTAAGGGAAGGGGTAGAACAGGGTGTTTTTTTCCTTAATGATCTTGTTTTGACAGCCAGGGCCATCGGACATGCCTTGAAAGGATTTGAGCTTAACTGGCTGGTTCAGGAAAGTGAAGAACGGATTGAGCATTATCTCGATGAATTGATGAATATACTGTTCAATGGCTTGCTGTCCAAAAAGAGCGGCGTGAAGGCGTAATTTGTTCTTGGGCATTTTCAAGGGTAGTGGTTACGCATATTGACGCATTGGAAGAGAGGAGTAACAGTCATGTCGGGCAACAACGTGGTTGAAAGTTTGACAGAGAGGAAAAATGTTATTGTTAATCATGCTGAAGAGGCAATTCTCAACAAGATGATCAACATTTTGTTAGGAATTCAGGATAAGGTTTCGCGTAATGCATGGACCAAACTCCTTAGGATAGCTGAGGGCATGGATAGGGATAGAAATTACGCCCCTGCCATAAATGCGGTGCGGGATGCCTTTGATAACAACCATCCTTACGTCCAGTTTCTTGAAATTGTAGCAAAAAAGAGTCCTCAATGCCGCAAGAAGTTTATAAGCAATTTCCTTCTTAATGCAGTCTTTAGAGGAAATCACAAGAGACAAGAATTCTCACATAAATACAATACATCTAAACCCTTCTTCTTTGTTATTTCGCCAAGTATGAGGTGTAATTTACACTGTCTTGGCTGCTATGCCGGGAATTACCCTCAAAAGGACAAGCTGTCCTATGAGACAATTGACCTGATCCTGAAGGATGCAAAAATAATGGGCATCTACATGGTCACTGTCTCTGGTGGAGAACCGTTTTTCAGGGAGGATCTTCTGGATCTATTTGCCATCCGTAATGACATCTACTTTCAAGTGTTCACCAATGGCACTTTGATAGACTCCACACTGGCCAAAAAAATATCCCAACTGGGAAATATTGCGCCTGTGATATCCTGTGAGGGTTTTGAGGAAGAGACTGACCATCGCCGCGGCAGGGGCACATTTAAAAAAATCTGTCAAGCCATGGATAACCTGAAAGAGGCCGATATTATCAAAAAGCATATGTGGCCCCTCACTCTGATGCCTCCACGTTACCCTGAATCGCTTGTTGTATGCCTGGTGGATACGTTTTGCTCGGTCAGGGATTATGTGAGAAACAGGGTTTAAGGATTGCAGGAATGGAAAGTGCATATACATCGGGAGTTGATATCGGTTCCACAACAGCTAAGGTAGTAATCTGCGATGAGAATGGCCACATGGTCTTTGACCGCTACCGGCGTCATCAGGCCAGAACCGAAGAAACAACGAGGCAGATCTTAGAGGAGGCCTTCAGTGAGCTTGGCAATATTGAGCTTGACCTGACGGTTACCGGATCCGCAGGAATGGGAACGGCTGAGGCCTTTGGGCTTACCTTTGTCCAGGAGGTGGTGGCCTCGGCAGGCCTGATAAAGAAAAGCTATCCTGAAGTCAGGACATTCATTGAGATAGGTGGCGAGGACTCAAAGATCATATTCTTTGATGATCATTTTCGTCCCGACATCAGGATGAACGGCAGTTGTGCAGGAGGCACCGGGGCATTTATTGATCAGATGGCAGTACTTCTAAATGTACCGGTTTCTGAATTCAACGCCCTGGCAGAGAGGGCCGTTTCCATCTATCCCATTGCCTCCAGGTGCGGGGTCTTTGCCAAAACCGACATTCAGGCCCTGCTGAGTCAGGACGTATCAAAGGAAGATATTGCCGCTTCCGTGTTTCACTCTGTGGCCCTTCAGGTAGTAAGCAGCCTGTCACGAGGCCGTGATATTGAGAAAAAGATCATCATAGGCGGCGGGCCTTTAACCTTTTATCCCGAACTGCGCCGGGCCTTGATAAAAATTCTTGGTCTGAAGAACCCTAACGACCTGATTGTCCCGGACCGCCCTGAACTCATCCCTGCCATAGGGGCTGCCTTGACCCGGGATGGGCAGCCGCACCGGGCCAGGATCATGGACATTCTCGCCATGGCCAAGACAAAGGGACCTCTCAAGATGAATAGGGGGACCAAGAGACTTCCTGCCCTGTTTAAAGACAGGGCAGAGCTCGAGTCCTGGCAGGAAAAGCACTCAAAAGACCGGGTATCCCGAATCAGTCTTGGCGAAGCAAGGGGGAGAGATCTTTTCCTTGGAATAGATTCCGGCTCAACAACCACTAAACTCGTGCTTGTCGATGCCCAGGAAAGGTTTGTTCTGGGTCATTACGGGGCCAATAACGGTGATCCTATTAATGCGGTAAAGGAGGGATTATCCGCATTCAGGCAAAAATTCAAAGAGGCGGGTTTCCGGCCGAGCGTTATCCGGGCTGCCGCAACAGGTTACGGGGAAAGTCTGATCAAGGCGGCCTTTGATATAAATGACGGCGTGGTTGAGACTATGGCACATTATCGGGCAGCAAGGTGTTTTGATAGCGAGGCATCGTTTATCCTGGATATCGGGGGCCAGGACATGAAGGCGGTCTATATCCACGACCACAGCGTATCGGACATTCAGGTCAATGAAGCCTGTTCATCCGGATGCGGCTCATTTATCGAGACCTTTGCCCGCTCCTTAGATTACGGCATTGAGGATTTTGCTGAAATCGCATGTGACAGCGACGCTCCCTTTGATCTGGGAACCAGATGCACCGTGTTTATGAACTCCAAGGTCAAACAGGCCCTTCGAGAGGGAGCGAGTATCTCTGACATATCAGCCGGACTGGCCTATTCGGTCATAAAGAATTCCCTCTACAAGGTCCTGAAATTGCGGGACACGGAAATTTTAGGAAACAGGATCATTGCTCAGGGAGGGACCTTTCGCAATCCCGCGGTATTTAGCCTTAAAGCGTTAGCCGGGATCACGAGCGAGGTGGTAAGTCTGGCCAATCAATTCGGGGAAGGATGGCTCCTGACTGCTGAAATGATTGCCATGCCAAACGAAGGGACCGGAAACATAGTTTGCCTTCAACCATTCGGCTGTATTTCCAATCATATTACAGGAATGGGCCTTGAGAGGAAACTCAAAGAGATGTTTCCTCATCTGAATCTGCTCTCTTTGGATATGGACGCGGGGGCGAGCGAGGTAAATCTCTTAAACCGCCTGCATTTCATGATCATCGCGGCAAGGGAGGAGATGGAACACGGGATGGAAGTGGCAGCCAGGCCCTCAACGGCCCTGCCTTTTTCTGTTCCCCATATCTGGCCGGGATATCTGGCCAGATTTGACAGTTACGTATCGCCGGAAATAGAAAAATGGAAATCATGGATGTCTGGGCTGGGGTTGTGGAGAAAGGCAGGTGATTTTATTCGAAGATAATCCGGGCGCCCATAGTTTATATAACGCACTTAATTTGTTAGCTATTTAACTAAGCCTGCTTTCGTTACTGAGAGGCAATGGTAGGAGGATGGGAATAGGAGAGAAAAAAATCATTTTGAAAACTGGTCTAAATATACCGTTCCATGATTCCGGGATTCTCCAGCAGTATTTCAGGATGGGCAAAGCGGAACTGACTCTGGGTACCGGAAGAAAGAAATGGGCCCCATAAAACATCTATTAATGATTATGTTTCTTGGCGTTGCCGTGGTCTTGGGGACAAAGCAGGCCTGGGGAACAGAGGATTTGGGGTCATTCACCTTTTATTTTGAGAACGATCTCTTCGCAGGTACGGACCGGTACTATACCAGCGGCATAAAATTGACCTCGATTTCACCCGATTTGACCGGCTACAGCAAAAGCGGAAAGTTGCCTGACTGGAGTCTGCCTCTCATACGGAGGCTTCCATTTATCAACGAACCGGGACTGCAGCGTAATCTCGGGCTTTCCATAGGTCAGAATATCTATACGCCAAGGGATATCTCCCGCAAGGAGCTGATTGAGGATGACCGCCCGTACGCTGGATGGACTTATGCCAGCATTGCCTTTTATAGCAAAAATGAGCGCCGACTTGACTCTATGGAAATCCAGCTTGGCATGGTAGGCCCTGCATCTTTGGCAGAACAGACACAGAAACTTGTTCATAAATTGGGAGGGTACCAACGCCCTAATGGCTGGGACAATCAGCTCAAGACTGAGCCGGGACTGGTTGTCGTTTACGAGCGTAAATGGCGCGCCTTGCAGTCAGGATCGTCTATGGGGGGGCTCGGCTTCGACGCTATAACTCACTTGGGCGGATCGTTAGGCAATGTTTACACTTATGCCAATACCGGTGTTGAACTTCGCTTTGGCTGGAATATCCCCGCGGACTTCGGCACATCCCTTATCCGGCCGGCGGGAGATACCGGATGCCCGGTGGGTATGCAGGCCCCACGACTTTCTGGTGATCATGATTGGAGCCTGAACCTTTTTGCATCAGTAGATGGCCGCGCCGTGCTGCGGAACATCTTTCTGGATGGGAACACTTTTAGGGAGAGTCACAGCGTTAATAAAAAATATTTCGTGGCAGATCTTGCAGTGGGCATCAGCCTGATTGTCCACCGATTCAAGCTTTCGTACGCCAGGGTTTTGCGAACAAAGGAATTCAAAGGGCAGCAAAATGATCAGTCATTTGGATCCATTACGCTTTCCTTTTTTTGGTAAGGGATGAAAACGATACAACTTTTTTGTATAGCCGCACGTAGTTAGGTCGGATAAGGATTTACGGGGGACAAGAAATGAAACTACCTGAAGTAGCAGTTAGACGGCCCGTCACCACCATCGTGGTATTTGCCGCCATTGCCCTGTTGGGCTGCGTGTCGTTTTTCAAACTGAATCTGGATATGCTGCCCGATGTCGAACCCCCGGCAGTCAGCGTGATCACACCCTATCCAGGGGCCTCGGCCCTGGACGTGGAGTCCGAGGTGACCAAGTACCTCGAAGACCAGCTTTCCACCACGCCGAATCTCGACCGTCTGGAATCGAAGTCAAAGGACAATATATCGATTGTGAACTGCATATTCGACTGGGGTACTGACCTGGACGTGGCGGTGAACGACATCCGTGAAAAAATTGATCTTGCAAAGCCGGACATGGTGGATGAGGCAAAAGAGCCCTTTATCTTCAAGTTCAGCAGTTCCATGGTGCCGGTGCTCGTTATGACCATGACGGCAAAGGAAAGCAGCCCGGATCTTTACAGAATCGTGGATAAACAAATAGCCGATCCTTTGAAGCGTATCCGCGGCGTGGGGGCCATTCTCCTGATTGGCGGCCAGGAAAGACAGATCAATGTCCATTTCGATCGTGAGGCCTTGGAGGCCTGCCACCTGTCCGTCCAGCAGGTCAGAAACGTCCTTTGCTCCGATAACCTTGATTTTCCTGCCGGAACGGTCAAGGTGGGAAGGAAAGAACTCCAGATCCGGGTGGCAGGACGCTTCAAGAACGCCCACGAGATCGCCAATTGCATGGTGGGCAAACAGGGTGATGCGCTCGTGCGGCTGCGGGATGTGGCAGAGGTAAAAGACGCCTTTGAGGAGCCGCAGGAATGGGCATGGTCGAGCGGCCTTCCAGGCATTGCCATGATTATTCAAAAACAGTCCGGCGCCAATACCATTAACGTGATCAACGCCGTCAAAAAACGGGTGTCAACCTTACAAAAACAGCTTCCCGCAGACATCCAGGTCTACACCATCTTAGACAATTCCTATCATATCTATTCCATGATCCGCAGCCTTGCAGAATCCGCACTCATGGGCGGCGTGCTGGTTGTTATTGTCTGTTTCTTCTTTCTTCGTCGATTTCGATCCAGCCTTATCGTTACCCTGGCCATACCCTTTTCCATTATAGCTGCCTTTGTCGGGCTGTACGCCATGGGACATACCATCAATGTGATCTCACTCATGAGCCTTGCCATCGCGGTGGGCATGGTAGTGGATGACGCCATCGTGGTGCTGGAAAACGTGATCAGACATATAGATGGAGGAGAAGATCCGAAAACGGCTTCTGTTTCCGGGGCCTCCGAGGTCGGAATGGCCGTGGCCGCATCGACCCTGACCATTGTGGCTGTCTTTGTCCCGCTCCTTTTTGTCAAGGGACTCGCCGGGATTCTCTTTAGCCAGTTAGCCTTCATAATCCTGGTCACTATTCTTACCTCGCTTTTTGTGTCATTGACCCTGACGCCCATGTTATGCTCCCGGCTGGTCCGCCCTAAGGCTGAAAGAAGGACAAATCGCGTATTTGTATGGAGCGAACGGATATTCAATGGAGTGGAAGCGGTATATGCCGGTCTTATCGGCAGGGCGTTGCGACACTCCAAAATAACGCTCTTATTCATTGTCCTGGTATTTCTCGCCAGTTTGACCCTTGTCCCTCTAATAGGTACCGAGTTCTTTCCGGAAGTAGATTCAGGCGAAGTTGAGGTTGTCATTGAAATGGCTGAAGGAACCAGGGGCGGGGTCACGGCAGGGGCAACGGAAGAGATGCTCAGAGCGGTTGACGCCGTCCCGGAGATGGACGTCTCTTATGCCATTGCCGGCCAGACCAAAAAGGGTTTCCTGACAGCGCTCGGATTTGAGGAGGGGACGAATATCGGTCGTATCGGCGGGCGCTTGGTTGACAAAGAAAAGCGCAATCGCTCAGCAAAGGCGATCAGTGAAACACTTCGCAACAAAGTGATGGAGCTGCCGGGTGTTGAAAAATTCTCCGCCAGCGCAGTGAGCGCTATTCAAAAGGCCTTTTTAGGTGGCGGCAAGGCCATCAGTATCGAGGTGCTGGGCCACGACCTGAAGGCCACCAACGAATTCGCCGAAAAAATACGCGGTGTAGTGGAAGGGGTGCCGGGAACGGTGGATGTTTCCATCAGCAGAAAGCGGCCGCGTCCTGAAATTCGCGTCCGTCTCGACAGAGACAAGGCGGCATCCCTGGGCCTGAATGTGGCCCTTGTAGCTGATGCGCTTAGAACCAACTACTATGGATTTGATGACACGAAATTACGTGAGGCCGGCGATGACTTCGATATTGAGCTGAGGTTAAAAGAAGGCGAGAGGCGCAGCATCCGGCAGATCGGAGAGACCTCGCTCATGA
This sequence comes from Thermodesulfobacteriota bacterium, assembly GCA_034660135.1. Lineage (GTDB taxonomy): Bacteria > Desulfobacterota > DSM-4660 > Desulfatiglandales > Desulfatiglandaceae > JAYEIR01. Next base: position 3,519 of record JAYEIR010000006.1, on the reverse strand, counting down.
CCCTCACGGGCCAAAACATCAAGCTCCGCAACGTGGCTTCCATCGAAGAGACATTCGGCCCCGTGGAGATTACACGCAAAAACCGCGTCAGGGTCACCCGCGTGCAGGCAGGGGTCCAGGGAAGGATCCTGGGTGATGTGGTACGCGATATTCGCGCCCGGATGAAATCACTCGACGTGCCGCCGGGCGTTTCCATTGAATGGGGAGGGGAAGTGGAGGAACAGCGAAAGGCATTTAATGACCTGACCCTGCTGTTGATCCTTGGCGTACTTCTCGTCTACATGGTCATGGCAGGGGAATTTGAGGATTTTATAGACCCGTTCATCATCATGTTTTCGGTCCCTGTTGCCTTTGTCGGGGTAATCTGGGCCTTTGCTCTCACTTCCACTCCTCTCAATGTGATAACCTTCATCGGCGTTATCATGCTCATCGGCATATCGGTAAAGAACGCCATTGTACTTGTGGATTATACCAAGCAATTGAGGGGACACGGAATGGCACTTTATGATGCCGTGATAACAGGAGGCAAAACACGACTTCGTCCCGTGCTCATGACAACTTTAACCACTATATTCGGCATGGTTCCCTTAGTCCTTTCAAGAGGGGAGGGATCTGAAATCTGGAACGCGCTCGGAATTACGGTTATTGGGGGACTCCTGGTCAGCGGACTTGTGACGCTCATCCTGGTTCCTCTTGCATATTACCTTGTCCACGGTCACAGGTTGAAGAAAAGTTTGAACGTCCAGAGCCGGGTCGATGAAGTGGTGTGAAAGGAGTATCAATGACATGAAGAACCTGCGGTTAGAAGCATGCACGATCCTGTTTTCAGGTCTTGTCTTATTACCCTGGCTTTTGTCGGCATCTGCCGGTGCCTCGTCCCAACCACCCATTGTAACTCACGGGGACCTGACGCATATAGAACAAGCAACAACCGATCTTGAGGGCACATCTTCCGATTCGCAAGACAACCTGCTCCAGCAGTACAGGAAAGGCGGAAACCTATGCCTGACACTGGATGACTGCATTTGTATTGCGCTCAAACAAAATCGCGATATCCATCTGAGCAACGAAACCCTGACGCAGGCTGATGCTGATATTACCAAGGCCCGGTCGGCCATGCTCCCCTTCTTTGGTGCGGAGGCTTCCTATACGCGTCTTGATGAGCCGGTGATCTTTGCTGTTGGGCCTATCTCCGAGACCTTCATAGACAGTAATATCTATAAGGGAGGCGTGGTCGTCAGGCAGCCCATCTTTATAGGAGGAAGGTTAAACGCTGCACGTAAGGCAGCACAATATGCACGGGATGCCCGGCTCCAGGAGAAACAAAGTATTGAAGAAGAGATTGCCTTTCAGGTTTCTTGTGCCTATCATACAGCACAGGTGGCAGAGGCATTCCGAGGGGTTGCTGTAGATGCCCTTGATCTCCTCAAAACACACGAGCATGATGTGGCCATCCTGGTGCGTGAGGGAGCTAATCCGGAGCTGGATCTCCTTCGTACGCGCACTGACCTTGCCAATGCGCAGAAGAATCTCAATGCCGCTGAAAATGCCGTTGATCTATCTAAATCTGCGCTCAAAAATCTCCTCGTTGTTGATCTTGATGAATCCGTGTCCCTGATAGAGCATCTCCGCCGTTTTCCAAGGCCGGAACAAGCTCTCCCCACCCTTGCGAGTCTGGCAGTATCACGACGACCCGAACTCTTCTCTCTAAGATTACAAGTTGAGGCAGCCAAACAAGGGCTTGAGGCTGCTAAAGGGGAATACTGGCCGACAATTGGCCTTGAAGGACGCTATGAATACATGCAGGGTGACTTCAGGGATCTGGATGGCGGTTATCACTGGACTCTTGGTGTGGGCGCGCAGGTTCCCCTATGGAACTGGGGAGAAACCGCAGCCAAAGTGAGAAAGGCCAGGTCGCAACTCAAACAGGCAAAGATCCGGTTCAAGAAGACGGAAGACTTGATCCGGCTCCAGGTTCGCCAGGCCTTCTTGGACCTCGGGAAGGCAGAAAAGAATATTGCTGCAACCGAGTCCGGCCTGGTGACAGCGAGAGAGGCATACCGGTTAGCAACGGCTGCTTACCAGGCAGGCGCGGGCACCAACACCGAGGTGTTAGATGCCCGTACCGCCTTGAGCCGGGCTCAAGTGAACCAGGTACAGGCCTTTTTCGAATATAATGTGGCCACGGCAGCCCTTAAGAGAGCGATAGGCGCCCCGGTGATGGAAAAAGAGTAGATTGGGAAGAAGGAGGAGCTAATTCAGTGAAACGAATCGTGATGTATACATTGATTGCTGTTGTGGTATTGGCGGGAACTTTTATTGCCTTTAAAGGCATCAAAAAGCAGAAGGAAAATCATGTGGGACCAGGCCTGGATGAATCTGCCGTACCTGTGACTGTTTCTGCTGTTGTTCAACATGAATTCCAGGATGAAATCCATGCGGTGGGCACACTTAAGGCGAAAGTGACGGGGCTCGTCAGCCCCAAGGTTCCGGGGAATGCAGAGGCTGTCCTGGTTGATATTGGAGACCAGGTGAAGGCAGGTCAGGTAGTCATCAGGCTTGACCCGAGGAATTTTGAACTCGCCGTGAACAGGGCAGATGCGGTCCTTGCCGTTTCGAAATCCGGAGTTTCACAGGCCACGGTCCAATTGGAACACGCAAAAAAGGAATTCCTGCGGGCCTCCAATCTCTTAGCCGAAAAGGTCATTCCGCAGAGCCGTTTTGACAAGGCAGAGGCAGCTTATAAGGCCGCACAAGAGGCGCTAACAGCAGCCAGGGACCTGCAGAACCAGGCAGGCGCAGCCCTTCAGACGGCCAGGCAACATCTCAAGGATACGCAAGTCCGTTCCCCCATTTCAGGCGTGGTTGTTGAAAGGAACGTGGAAGTGGGGCAATCTGTGGCCCCGGGAGCGCCGCTTCTGCGCATCCTGGACCAGTCAAGCCTTAAAGCGGATATTGATCTGCCGGAGTCAGATTTTAGCCGGGTCGCAACAGGAACACAGGCTGTGATCGAGGTGGACGCATTGATGGGCCAACATTTTGCCGGAAAAGTTATACTTATCAATCCGATGGTCGACCGCAGAACCCGTACCTTCAGGGTCAGGATCGAGGTTCCCAATTCCACCGTACTCCTGGTGGACGGGATGTTCGCGAGAGTCCAACTCCTCGCAGAGCAAAGGACAGCGCTTGCTATAGAACGTAATGCCCTGCAACGCCTGCCCGGTAGCGGAACATTTTATGTCTTCCTGGTAAACGGAGACAAGGCCATCAAGCGGATGGTCAAGGTCGGCCTTATCCAAAATCGATATGCTGAAGTCCTGGATGGCTTAAGCGAAGGCAAAATGGTTGTCATTAGTGGCGCCGGGCGACTACGGTCGGGGACAAAGGTGATTTTAAGACAACCTCTTCCCTGTAGCTGACATGCGAGATACAAAAGATGCTGAAGGGATCAGGGAGGATTAGGGTCCAGATTCTGGGCGGGTGAAAAACCTCCTAAAAATCAAGAGGACTTTTCGCTTC
>JAYEIR010000005.1:0-7147 GCA_034660135.1 Thermodesulfobacteriota bacterium | reverse complement strand
GACGTCAATCCTGGCTAATAGACGCATAAGTGTGTCATTGTGAGGCAAATCCTCCAGTTCAGGAAATAGCAATTTCAGATTTTTTATGAACATTGGACGGGGCATTTCCCTGTTCGCTTCGCGTCTCGAGGCCATTTGAAAGACAAAAGTCAGGATACCGTAAATCATGAGCAGTGTATGTTTGACTATCCCAATATGCGCTTCAGAGCTGGATATTGATTTATCCTTCTATTTTTTATATTCCGGTTTTCTCTTTTCCAGGAAGGCGGAGATTCCTTCTTTTGCAGCGTCCGTACAGGCAATCTCACCGAATCCCTCATAACCAATTTCAAGGGCATCAGATAAGTTTTCAGCAGAGGCCCCTGCCTTAATGGTCTTCACTATTATGGATATGGCCTCTTTGCTTAAGGCCTGTTTGCCTGCCATTGGCGGATCAGGAATATTTATTTCCAGAATATCAACCTTTCCATCGGGGATCCTTTTTATGTTCCCCTGCAGGTTTTTGACCTCTTCAACCGCCTCTGCAATCAGCCCGGAATAATCGCCTGTTATTTTGGTAACCATGCCGATATCCAATGCCTCTTTGGCAGTGATAGGCCTGGATAGACAGATCATTTCATTAAACAGGCTTGCGCCTTTAGGCCATTTTCTGTAAGGAACAATCGTTCCGCCGATTCCAGGCAAGATCCCGAGTGTAATTTCCGGAAACTGGAATCTTGCGTTTTTTATGGCGATCATACTGTGACACCTGATGGCCACTTCCAATCCGCCGCCCAGGGCCATACCGTTTAAGGCTGCAACGATGGGTTTATCCATCTGGTCCATAAACAGCTGGACCTTTGCACAATCCTTTGCATACTTGGCCGAGGCTTCTTTGTCTCCCAGCATCTCAGGAAATTTACCGATGTCGGCTCCGGCTGAAAATGCGGTGTTCCCGAACCCGGTAATGACGAATCCTTTTATGGAGGGATTATCAATATTTTCTTTTAAAACAGCAAGGATTTCATTTGTGATATCATCCCTGAGCGCGTTCATTGCCTGTGGTCTGCGGATAGTGATAATCTTTACCCCATCTGCTTCATCTACAAGTATGTACCTCTTGAAGTCCTGATACGCGGAGTATGATTCGGTTGCCTGAGGGAAGCCTGGTCTTTCTTGCTGGAATTTATGCATGATGCGGCTCACTTCTTCCTCTCCAATATCTCGCATGACATCAAAAGGACCTTTCCTGAATCCCAGGGCAACCTGGCAACCAAAATTCAGGTCTTCCTTTGTCCCGATGCCTCTGTCAATGATATCAAATGACTGGGAAAAGAAGATACCTAACAACCTGTCCCTGATGATGCTTTTGATGTCCTCCGGCACATCCACCGGGGTGCCTGGTCGATGTGTAAGCCATCTGTCAACCGAGTTCAAGATTGATGCGGGGTTATAATGGGGGCCTTCTTCCATTTGAAGGGTATTGGTTTCAACGATAATCGGGTTGCCGTTTGCCATGTTCAATACAAAGAACGGCCCTGCAAACACAAACTCCTCTGCAACCTTATCGATCTGGCTTGCGGATGCGGAATCCAGCAAATAGGCTGCCTCATTGCACCAGTTATCAAAGATTCGATCCAATTCAAAACAGATGGCATTGTCGGTAATGATGGGGGCCTTACCCGTATGAGCAAAAAACCAGAACAGGTAATCAATTACTTCCTGGTCCGCACCTTCCCAGGCAATCACCTCCACGGGAAGGCTGCGCCATGCAGGTGCAAAAAAATGAGTAACAGTTGTCCTTCCCGGTTTACGCATATTTAAAAATAGCCTGTCAGCGGGTATGGAACTTGTATTTGAGGTGATTATGGTATCGTCACTGACTATATTTTCTATTGTAGCGAATATCCTCTGTTTTAGAGGAATGTTCTCTGTTGCTGCCTCGATCACCAGGTCACAATCCTTTATCTCGTCGTAGTCCATCGTATAGATGATATTGCTCAGGACTTTCCGGGCCTGTTCTTCCTTCATTTTTCGTTTGTCTACGGCCTTTTTTGCATAACCTGAAAGCCTTTCTTGTGCCTTTTTGAGCGGTTTTTCCACCACATCCACGAGATATAGCTTGATATCCGGCAGGGCACTTTTCAGGTAATATCCTATATCAGGTCCGATGGTGCCGGCCCCGATGATGACTATTTCCTTTGGAAGCGGGCGCCTGGTTTCGATGAGCAAGGGGTTAAGAAATGCGGGATACAGTGTTTTTTGCTGGTACATAAGATACCTCCTACGGTAAAGGACAGTAAGAACATTTTGATGATACGGTATTTTCTTGAGGAAGAATTGTATACTGTGTACAAAAAAGTTGTCAAGGCAAAAACGTCAGTCATAAACCGAAGGGTATGAAATGAAGTGAAGGCACGCAAAAAATCCTTGACAAACAATGATTGTATACAGTATACATCTTTTCCTTGGTGTGTTATGTTTATGCTCGTGATGGGTTCCGATTAAATAAATCAAGTCTGTTGGCAGGAAACAATTTTTTTCACACAGGAAGTAAGGGGGGTTTATAGATGGCCAAGTTATTGTTTGAATGGGATTATTCATCATACCCGGGGGCAAAGGCGTACCCTAATTTATTCAAGCCGATTCAGATAGGCAATCTCGCTGTCCCGAATCGGATTAAGTATGCCGCCACTGAGGAAAATTTAAATGACCATAATGGCTTTATAACCGACGCGGACGTGGCCTATATGCGCTCAAGGGCTGAGGGTGTAGTGGGAGGCCTGTGTTTCATGCAGGGCGTTTATATGGATGAAAAACGCCAGGGCCAGGGATATGTGGGTCAGGCCGCTTGCTGGGATGACAAATATATTGAGGGCCTGAAAAAGATCGCGGATGCTATTCATGGAGAAAAGGCGATTGCCGGGTTTCAGTTGATGGATTGCGGTCGAGTCGGTGCGGTTGAGGTGGATTCCGGCCATGGCCCGTCCACAGTACCCCAGCGTCTGAGGATCTTTAAGCCCATGTATGAAATGACCAATGCGGAAGTCAAAGAGATGGTACAGCAGCATATTGATGCTGCAAGAAGGGGCGTCGAGGCCGGCTTTGACATTATTGAGATCTCTGGGATTGTGGGATACCTTATCTCGAATTTCTTGTCCAGTTATACGAACCGGCGAACCGATGAATACGGAGGAGACATAAGAGGCCGGTGTCAGTCCATGGTAGAGATTATCCAGGGAGTCAAAGAGGTCTGCGGTCCTGATATTCCCGTGGGTATTCGTCTCTGTTCTGAAGAATTGCTGGATGATGTTAAGGGAAATACTCCCGAAGAGTCCATGGAGACCTACAAGATAGCCGAGGAGGCCGGGGCTGATTACATCAGTTGCACCCTTGGATGGCAGGAGTCCATATACCCCGTGATCAGCAGGGATATTCCGCAGGGCAACTGGCTGCATCTTGCCAAAAGGGCCAAGGAGAATGTGAACATACCGATACAGATGGCCTACAGATTGTTTACTCCGGATAAACCGAATAAGGCAATTGGAGACGGTGAGTTGGATATATGGGAGATGTGCCGGTCAATGATTGCCGATCCCTCGATGCCCAAGAAGGTATTAGAGGGGCGAGAGGATGAGATAAGGCACTGTGTGGCGTGTAACCTCTGCCTTGCCAGGCTGTTCAGGGATGCGCCCATGACCTGCTATATCAATCCTCTGTGTGCGCATGAGCATGATGAAAATTTTTACCCCAAGCCTGTTGAAGAAGATGACAAAAAGGAAGTTATGATTATAGGCGCAGGTCCGGCGGGTATGGAATGCGCCTATGTGGCAGCGCAAAGGGGGCATGAGGTACATATATATGACATCCGGGAAGAGCTCGGTGGAACCCTTCTTGAGGCCGCGCATTCACCTTATGGCGATGAAGAACTTTTGACCTGTCCGAGATATCAGAAAAAGATGTGTGAGATGGCGGGTGTCGAATTCCATCTTGGTACTGAGGTAACGGACGAGCTGATCCAGGATGAGCTGCCTGATACGGTAGTTATCGCAACTGGTCCTGTCTACTCAAAGATCCAGGGGAAAGGTGGTGACAGAGAAAACGTGGTGAATATCCTGGATGTAATGAGCGGAAAGGCCGAAGTTGGTGAAAATGTAGTTGTCTGGGGAAATCGAAAACCGGGGATCGGGGTTGCCCTGTACCTTGCAAAGCAGGGTAAAAAGGTAACCATTGTCGGGAAAGAAAAGACAGCCGGGTTTGACATCAATCCATCCTTCAAATGGCGGTACATGATATTCCTGAGGCAGAATGGCGTTATGGCCTACAATGACTGCGATATAGAAGAAATTACTGACAATGAAGTCCTTGTAAAGACCTATGATGGCTATCGGTTGCCTGTGAAATGCGATACCGTGGTTGTATCGGAGCGAGAGGCAAACGAAAACTTTAAAAACGTTGTTCAGGCAGAGGGTATCGAATTTTTCGTTATTGGAGATGCACTGGTGCCCCGTAATCTATCCAGCGCGGTACATGACGGATATCGAATCGGTCTTAGGATCTAAGGAGGAGGTCAAAAATGCCAGTTAATGCTGAAAAAGAGATAAGTACCTTATGGAGAAATCTCCATAATGCCCAGTCTGAAATCTGTAAAACATTCTACAGGTGGCGGGAGGTGGCAATTGAGGTTGCAGGTCCTGATGTAAAGCCCCTTGATATTGCCATGAAGGCCGCTGAAATGATGGGCAAGGATTTAGGGAAAAATTTACTCCCCCGTTTGAACTGGTTAAAAGGCGAAGAGGCGTTTATCCTGAATTTGGGCAGGGCCCTTGCCGGGATGTGGGTAAACGAGGGAGGAGTTGCCTTTGCTGAAAAAGGCGAAAATGAGGGCGAGGCCTTTGTCAAGTGCACAAGATGCCCATGGCCGACCGCTGCAAAGGAGTTCGGGGTCCCAATGGAAGAGGTGGCCCTGACAAGAGAGAGGCTTTTCCAGACGATACTTGGAGATGCAAACGTCTTCTTTAATATCAATATGAAGATTGAAATGCTCAAGGCCATCCCGAGAGGTGAGGGCATGTACTTATTCAGGCTTTACAAAGAAAATTAAAATATGGGAGTTGAAAATGGCTGCTCAGATAGATCCGGATAAATGTACCATGTGTGGAGGCAACATTGAGCCTTTATGTATTGAGGCATGTCCTGATATGGCGATAAGGGTGCAGGATGGCAGGGTTGTAGTCACGGAGTTCATATGCGAGGACTGCAATGAATGCGGCAATGTCTGCCCTGATTATGCGATAACCATACCCCTTGAAAAAGTAACGTTTTAGGATTGATGATTGGTTAATGATAAGGATTCAAGGGACCGAGGGAAGTGCTTAAGAATTATAAAGAGTTGCAAGTTTGGTAAAGGTCCTATCAACTATGCCTATAAATTTACAAAGCACTCGACCCCTTGAATCCTTGAATCCTTGAATCCTCGAACCCGTTACATCAACTAATCGAGAGAAGAACCTCATTTAATTGGACATGGAGAAATAAACATGAAAGTAAACAAGATAGATCACATATGCATTGCCGTCAAAGACCTTGAGGCGGCCAAAAAGATCTGGGAACCCATGTTAGGCAAATCCGGTCCGGATGATGCCTATATTGATGAACCGGAAAAGATCAATGTGGCAAGGTACTGGGTGGGGGAAGTGGGCTTTGAACTGATGGAGTCCACCACACCGGATGGAGATGTTGCAAAGTATATTGAGAAAAACGGTGAGGGTGTGATGCTCATCAGTTTTAACGTTCCCGACACAAGAGATGCCGTTGATGAGTTGAAAGCAAAGGATTATCCGTTTATACCGGATTCAACGGGTGAAGTTGTAAGGCCTTTCCGTGACTGCGAATTTGCCTTTATCCACCCCAAAAAGCTGAACAGTGTTTTGACCGAGTTGATAGATTATAAGTGGGAAGAGTTTAAGGATAGGTAAGTTTAAGAAGTGCCTAAAGTTCGAAGTGCCTAAAATGCCTAAAGTTATAGGTGTTAGCAAATGGTTTCGTGACTACTCACGTAGTCAGGCTAACAACCTGAGCATTTACGGATCAAATTGTTAGGGCAGGGTACATGGGGAAACGATACAAGACCTTTGAAGTCTATCTCGTGCATATTGACCCGGATAAATGTGACGGATGTGAAGAATGTGTCAAATTCTGCCCTGTCGATGTCTTTGACATGACAACCAAGGCGTATCCGGCCAGACCGCAAAATTGTCTGGGATGTACAACCTGTGTTGCCGTGTGCAAGTCTAATGCTATCATTATAACAGAGATATGACGCAAATTCGGAAAAAGTGTTTTTGGCTCCGCTTTCTTCCGAATTTTGCCTTCCGCCTTTCGAATACTATCCCGTCTGAGGTAAATCAATGAGTGAATCAATACTGATAATCGGTGGAGGAATCGCTGGAATCAATTGTGCCCTGAATGCCGCCAGGTATGGGACAAAGGTCTATTTGGTGGATGATACGGCAAGTATAGGGGGCATGATGGCGAGGTTGGACAAGACCTTCCCCACAAACGACTGTTCAATATGTATTGAGGCCCCGCTGATGTATGAAGTGGATAATGAGCCTAACATAGAGATACTCACAAATACCGAAGTCAGAAAGGTTAAAAAGGCCGATGGCGGGTTTAAGGTGAGGCTCGTAAAAAAGGCCAAATTCATTGATGAGGAAAAATGCACAGGATGCGGGGCATGCGTGGAGGCGTGCCCTGTCAGCATTCCGGATGAGCTGGATGGGAAGATCGGCGGAATGCGCAAGCTGATTTCTATGCCGTTTCCCCAGGCCGTTCCCAATATGGTTGTCCTTGATCCTGATTGCCGGTATGGCCGGATGCGTGAAAAGGGGGCCTGCGTAGGGGGCTGCGTTGTGGATTGCAGCCAATGCCGGGAATGTCCTATCGCCTTATGTGTTCTCGCGTGTCAAAAAGAGGGCAAGGATGCCGTGCGTCTCTGGCAGTCCAACAAGAATCTGAACATAGAGGTGAAGAGCATTGTTGTTGCCGCAGGGATAATGTCCGCCCCTCCAACTCCGGGTTTGTATGGGTATGATGAGTATGCCAATGTAATCTCCAATATCCAGTTCGAGAGATTGATGAATGCAGGAGGGCCGACTGCCGGACA
>JAYEIR010000004.1:5467-7162 GCA_034660135.1 Thermodesulfobacteriota bacterium | reverse complement strand
TTCGGTCTTTTTATGAAAGATACGCTTTTTTGCCTCTAACACTATGCCGTCATTAAATAATGAGGGCTTGATTGAATCCAAAAAACTATCCGGAATACCGGCCTCAAAGATCTCTTGGGTGAGGCGTAACATAAGATAGAGATATTTCTCAATTCCCCACTCACGGGCACGAATCCCAAGTTGCCTCCAATCAATGTGGCCACCATACTGATTAATAGTGGCTGCAATATCACAGAATGGCCGCAGCCCAAACAACTTATGATGATGGTAGTAAGAATCATGAAGGGAAAGGTGTAGCAAGAGGTCTTCAGGACACAACACCAAGGCCTTTGTGCCGTTGATCCCCACTGCATTTGCTCTTTCCCACAGTCCTTCCATATCTATCATGAATGGGCTGGCAGTCCTTGCAATCCCCCAATGTACTTCTAAATTTTTTATCGCTTTTTGGCTGCCAAGATTCAAATGCATGTGGTTGGCCTTATACCATTCAATAAGATTGGCCTGCCCCTGAATAGGATGATCTATTCCAAAGTCATCCCATACAACCTCTTCCAGTTTCAGATAGTCATACTCCATTTGAAATAGCAGTTGTTCAGTCTTTTTCAGATCCTCTTTCCTGATCAGGATATCAATGTCAGCCATCCACCTGAGACCGATGTCTTGATATACAAATTGAGCAAGATGGCTGCCCTTGAGCAAAATAACCCTTATCCCTGCTCCAATAGAAGCCTTGATAAGTTCGGACAGCTTTTCAAAATTTGCTTTGTTTACGACATATGTTTTTATATAGGCGGTTTCGATATCCCGGACGACATGATCAGGAATATCTGTTGACCTCAAGAGATCAGACCGGTTTCTGATAGTCCTGTAAAGCAGGGGTAAAATGTTCCATTTCAGAGCCTTTTCATAGACCCGGTCCCAGTTCATTGCTGAGAGTTCATATTTCCGGAGATTCTCAATGCTGCCCCCGGAGACCTCTGTCCGGAGGCAGTCAACAATAAAGCGGTCTTCCTTTAATAAACCCAGATGTTTGACTCCTCTTGATTCCACAACCTCAAGCCTACCATTTAACAAAAAAGCAGGTGAGTTAATATGATCACCTGGTCCTGGTTCCAGGGGCCTTTTGCGAGAACGCATCGCCTCCGTATTCCAAGGCCTTTTTCACCTGCTGCTTGATCTCCGGGTCATTCAATAATTCCTGTATCTCATTTCTACCTGTCTGAGCTGTAAATGCCACTCCTTTCTTGATATTTTTCTTGACCTTGGCAAATATGACAGGGTCAAGTGCAAAATCTGTTGTCCCCTTAATGACTTCGCTCACTGTGTATCGCATCCCCTGTTTGATCTCTTGCTTGATCTGGGGATCAGTCAAAAGTTCTATTATTCCATTTTTGGCCGTGCATGTGCCGAACGTAATGCCTTTCTTAATATTCTTCTTGACCAGTGCAACAGTGGTCTTGTCCCAGGCAAAATCGGCAGCCTGATAAATGGCTGTTTGCACCCCGTATTGTATACTCTTTTTGACCGGTTCCTTAATGCTTGCTATTGCCACAAAAAACACCAAAAGCGCGATAATGCCCCACGGCACCGCCATGACCAGATGCCTCACAAAAATGCTTCCCAATCCATTTTCCCTCATTGCATTGTCCTCCTTTCCTTTTAACTGGTTAACAGTCACATACTCTAAGTTAGCAT
>JAYEIR010000004.1:0-5367 GCA_034660135.1 Thermodesulfobacteriota bacterium | reverse complement strand
GCGATAATGCCCCACGGCACCGCCATGACCAGATGCCTCACAAAAATGCTTCCCAATCCATTTTCCCTCATTGCATTGTCCTCCTTTCCTTTTAACTGGTTAACAGTCACATACTCTAAGTTAGCATGGCTTCTTAAAAAATGGTACCTAAATCCTGCAAGCATCGAGTTTGCCGGAGATGCAAGGCGGTAAGGGCGCAGACGTATTCGTATACTTCAAGCCCTTACCAACACAGCAGATTCGGCAAAATCGACGCTCCCGGAGGGTAAACTGTTTTCAAGTAATCAAACCCTCATGGGCCGCCTCAAATTGGTATGCGCCATTTAATTTTAGATGTTTTATAACCCTTTGATATTTTTGTTTATTAACAACTTTCTGAAAACAGTTTATGCAGGTTTTAGGTGGTATGATATTTGTTGAGGAGGTAGCATGTTATCCCTGATAAGCAGCCAAGAACTTCCGCTTGCAGGGTACTGTGCCTGTCCGAAAAACCATTCAGGACTCCCTTGACGGCCAATTTGGCATAGTACCAGGGAAGGCTGACGAGTATTCGGCGCAGATTTCCCAAGTGTCGATATTTTTCAAACTGAATCAGGAGTGCGGCAACGTGTCCACGCATGTAATAGTACATCTGTTGATTCATATCATCAATCTCCCTGCGGTGATAATGATGCACCACCGCAGTCGGTTCATAATGACAGGCCCACCCTTGTGCGAGTATTCGATACCACATTTCTGAATCGCCGCTGCAGCCGGCAGCGCCGACATCCAACCTTTCGTCAAAGCCCCCCATTAGCTGAAAGGCCTTCCGCCGAAAGGCCATATTGGCGCCTGCGCCGATTTCCCAAACAGGTGTGCCCTTCCGTTGTGTACTCTCAAAAAACCGGGCCCCAAAGAACCTGTTCATGTATCCCCTCCCAAAACCCCAGTGAGTTTCAAACAAGACCTGGGATTGGGTCTTCAATTCTGCCGGCAGGACCAGCCCTGTAACGGCCATGACCTTAGGGTTTTTAAAGCCCCGCCGTATCCTCGCAATCCATTCCGGATGAACAGTGACATCATCATCCGCAAAGACAATAATTTCGCATTTACTGTTGCGTATGCCTGTATTGCGAGCCACGTCCAGACCAGGCCGGGGTTCACGGATATATCGTGTGTCAGGGAACTGTTCAACGACTCGGCGTGTCGCGTCCGACCCGGGCGCATTGTCCACCACCAATATCTCGTGGGGTTTCCGGGACAGGTTCCGGAGAGAAGAGAGACATCGTTTCAAATGTTCCGGTCTGTCTCTTGTGCAGACGACCACGGAAGAGGACAAGTCCTCGGTTTCACTCAAGCTCAATGAAAAGCGCTCCTGAAGGGTGTTCAAAGGCCGGTCCAGTGCTGCCAGTGCATCGAGATCCATATCACACCCTTCAGGATGACTGTCTGACCATGGCTCCTCAAAACAGCGGCCCACAAGATGCCTGCCCACAGCAGGCGTAATAACTGTCAATGCGTGCTCTGTCAGTTCAGCCGCAGGCATGGGGATTTGTTTTGCCGGGATCCAATGTTGTCCTAAGGGGATGCCTTGCCACCAGAACACCACAAAGAAACCCTGAAACCCAGGCTCTGAAGGAAGAGAAGGGATACCATGGCTCAAGTCAAGATGAAGGATCTTCCAGGGAGTAAAATCACTCATTTGAATCGCTTCCGGATTCGCTCGACGCGTCTGACGGATCGAGAATATTCCCCCATAAGTCCGACGATTCCTCCTGCCATCTCTGCAAGGACCATATAAAAAGGGGGTTGTGACCGGCCGAGGAGACTCGATGCCAGTTCCTTCAGATGGGATCTGAACCAGCACCATACAAGGTTTCGCAGCTTTGGGCGCTGCGTGGGATCGGTTTGATAGCACTTGCACACGAGCGCCATAACCCCTAATCCCCAGCTCCAGTACTGTCGAAGTAGTGCCTTGAGTTCTCTTCGATGTTCATGGAAAACGAAGAATCCAGGCTTATATACGATGGAATAGCCCCCTCTGATCAGCCGGTAAAAGATATCATGATCCCCGGCCGCGGGGAGAGGCGGTCCCGTGTCAAGGGCCTCATCGAACCCATCTAATTTTTCAAGGATATCCCTACGAAAGGCCATATTTGCGCCTGTCCCGAAAACGCCGGCGCTGCAGGGATATGTGGGGTGGCCGGGTAGTGTCTCGCCGTAGCGGATGGTATCAAAGCCCCTGCGAAAGCCCCCTCTCTGTTCAAAGATGATCCGGGCTTCTGTAGTTAGTTCGTACGGTAGCACCTGCCCGGTAAAACCTGCAGCATCAGGGTACTCGATCCATGCCTCCATGAGTCCTGTGAGCCAGCCCGTATCAACGACCACGTCGTCATCTACAAATGCCAGGAGATCCCCACGTGCCTCTTTGAGTGCCCGGTTGCGCGCAAAATCCAGGCCGGGCCTGGGTTCGAGGAAATAGCGTACACCGGGTAGGGAAAATGCCAGATCTCTTGTGTCTCTAATGGACGGTGCGTTGTCAATGACTAAGATCTCCAATGAGATGGGGGCGCCAAAGGCAGAAGGTTCGATGGCCTGTAAGGATTTCAGGCACCGCACCAATTGCCCGGGATGATCCCTGGTGCAGATGGCCACAGTAAGGGAGGGAAGCCGGGCACATTTGACAGGGGGCGTCAGTTCATCCCGAACACACGCTTTAAGCAGGCTAACACCGCTCTTCTCACTGATCCTTTGGCCCAGTTCCCGGGTCGTGAATACGCTGTCTTTCGGCAATGCCTCCATCCAGAAGTGGACCGGCCTTCCTTTGCACCGAACAAGGACCGCAATACCTGCAACATGCCGGAGCAGGTCTATTTCGGGGAGGGGATGTGTCACTTCAATATCAAACAGTGCATATCTTGTGCCGGGTCTCTTTGAAAGTATCATGCCGTGTCCTTAGGGAACTGAAGATCATAGAGCCTGGCAAAGAGACCGCGGCGTGCCAGCAGATGCTGCAGATCTCCCTGTTCACGGACACGGCCTTCATCCAGGACGATAATATGATCCGCCCGCTTGATAGTGGAGAGCCGGTGGGCAATGATAATGACCGTGCAGTCTTTACTCAGCTTATCTAAGGCGTCCTGAATCAGGTGTTCGGAAATGGTATCAAGAACACTGGTGGCCTCGTCTAAGATAAGGATGTCAGGATTGCGGAGAATGGCACGGGCCATGGAGATGCGCTGTTGCTGTCCCCCTGAGAGACGAACCCCCCGCTCGCCCACCTCTGTGTCGTAACCATTTAAAAGTTGTGAGATGAATCCATGGGCATCGGCCTGTCGGGCCGCTTCTACGATCTCCTCTGTTGTTGCATCAAGACGTCCATAGGCGATATTCTGCTTCACGGTTGCATCGAAGAGATACACATCCTGGCTCACCAGGGCGATTTGATTGCGCCACAGGGCGAGGTCCAGTTCCTTGAGTGGATGATCGTCTGCAAAGATGTCGCCCTCTGTGACATCGTAAAGTCGAAGGATGAGCTTAATGAGCGTGGATTTGCCCCCCCCTGACGGACCGATAAGGGCCGTGGTTTTGCCTGCCGGGATGGAGATGGAAACGTCCTCGAGTGCGGGTTTTTCAGAATTGCCGTAATCAAAAGAGACACGCCCAAAGCGGATTCCCTGTTTCAGCACTTTGCAGGGGATCTTGCCGGAAGCCGGATAAGCATAGTTGTCACGGTCCAATAAAGACATGACGTCCTCAACAGAGGCCGCCAACGAGCTCAAACCGACGCGGTTTTCATCAAGTTCCTTGATCTTTGGTTGAAGCCTGTACAGGACAAAGATGAATACCAAAAGGGGGGTCAGTCCTGAGGGATCCTGGAGAGTGGTAAAAAGGATGTATACAAGAAGTCCCCCTGCCATAATTTCATAGAGAGGATTCACAAGCCCTGAGGTGACCATAAGTTTCATGAGCAGCCTGCTTATGCGGGCTGACACCTTGTCAAACCGTTTCTGTTCATACGATTCCCTGCCAAAGGCGCGAACGACCTTCATCCCGTCAATGGCCTGAACCATCCGCTTTGAGAACATGGCATTTGCAGTAGTAAGGCTTGTGCCAAAATCTTTCACATGGCGAGTGAGAACTCGGACAAAGATAGACACTACGGCCATAAACCCCATGACCAACAGCGTCAGTTTCCACGAGATAAGGAGAAGCAGTGTCGTATAGACCCCAAGCATGCATACCGAGATGATCAGGCCCACCAAAGTTGAGAGGGCGTCACTGGTCCGCCAGGTTTCAGTGGAAAGGGTGTTGAACAACTTACCTGAGGGACTCTGCTCAATAAAACGATATTCGACTCTCAAAAGCTGTTCAAATATGCCGGATCGAAGACGATGGGTGATACGCATATCCAGCCACCCGAAGAGAGCACTAATGCTGAAGGAAAGGAGTGACTTAAACAGTATCATCCCAAAAATGCAGGATGCTATAATGGGGAGACGATGTTCAGGGCGGATATCGCTGAATAACCTGGTGAGTGCGTCTGCCAGCCAGATCCCAGTATTCGAATGAAAGGCAGGTTGCTCTAACCCGTGCAAAAAGGGAATAAACAAACTGATACCGAATCCTTCAGCGAGAGAGGAGAGGATTCCCAGGGCAACAATGGCAGGCATAGCCCAAGGGTAGAGGCCAAAGAGAGAGAAGAGGTCTCGAAGTGTTTTGAAATCTTTTTTGTAACGGTTCACAGGTTCAGGGTTCAACGTTCAGGGTTACGGACAAGGATGAAACTTTAACCTCTAAACCGTTCAACCCTTGAACGCCTGCTCTTTTTCGCAGTGGTTTCCATGTAATCATTCAGCGCTCGAATCAGTCATTCAATCGGTCCGAAGGTGGCTTTGATCCTTTCCTCTACACGACGGGACCTTTGATAGGCAAAGAGACCGCCCAGGGATCCTGCCAATTCCGCTAACATCAGATCAAGGGGTATGCGGTTGGGACCCGAGAGATGCTTCAACATGCGCAATACATGTCGCCCGAGAAGCCATCGCACTGTAAAGCACAAGATCATAAACCTTGCGCCCGGATATGCGATGGCGCTCCTGATCAGGTAGGAGACAAAGGCTGTTCCCCAACTCCTGATCTGGGTTTTCAATTCCTTGTATTCCCGCCGGTGGATATGTTTGACAATCGCGCCGGGTTCGTAGACAAGGGTAAACCCCTCCTGAATCACCCGGAAAAACATTTCAAGGTCTCCACCGCCACATGTTGCAGTCCCCATATCAAGCGCTGGATCAAAGCCTCCGATCGCATCAAAAACAGAGCGCCGGAAGGCCATATTGGCGCCGGTACCAAGGTCTCCGGCCGTTAGATGAGAGCACTTGGAGCGCT
>JAYEIR010000003.1:0-7163 GCA_034660135.1 Thermodesulfobacteriota bacterium | reverse complement strand
GTCAGCATGGTACTTTTTGACATACTCTAAGTAATTTTTTACAATCCTGCTATTATACAGGCCATCACCTGTCTTATTCGTGTCAGCCATTACAAAAAACCGTAACATTTGTCGTGGATAAAATATTGTAAGGCATAATTATACAGTGTAATTGTGATTAAGCAAGAAGTAATTCTCAGTTTATACATCTACAGCAATCCCACTATATTACTCAGAACTTCTGCCGGGGTTTGATTTCTTTGATCAGCGTTTTAGTAATTTTTAAATCGAGATGAAAAACCTGTTGAGATTCTAAGACCCTTATCATATCTTGACCCGAGAGATCATGTGGATTGGACATAAAACTTTTTGGAAAGAGGAGATTTATATGAATCCAAAGCTAAATTATTCTAATTGGAAAAATGAGCACAAATCCATATTAGAAAGTTTTCCTGGTAAAGAAGTCATCATGTCCTATACAGGAGGTAAAGATTGTTCTATTATCCTGGATTTTATTTTAAGGGCTGGAAAAGAATTCGGATTCAATTTTCAAACACATGCTGTGCTTTTTCCTCATCATGTATTTACTGATATTGATAAGAACAGGCTTGATTCCTATTGGAGCGAAAGAGGTGTAAAAATACTATGGCATGAAACAGCGGAAACAGATCAATATCTGGATGATGCAGTTAAAAGAGGGCTTAACCCATGTTCAACATGTAGTCAAATTAAGAAGGACTTTTTCATTAATTATCTAAAAAATTCGGTAACTGATTGGAAACCGGATGTTATAATAATGAATTATTCCCTTTGGGATATTGTAAGCGCAACAATAGAACATACATTAGGGACAATTTATTCTATTCCCGGTCATTCCAATTCATTACGAGGGAAAGACCCTGAAGAAAGATTTATCGAAACATCGCAGCGTTTTTATCCTTTACTCAAGCTGCAAAATGGCCTTACCATATTTAAACCCTTAATTAAATATAATGATCAGGACATATTAAATGCAGTTTCAGACACTCAATTACCCCTATCAATAACACAATGTAGATACAAGGAATTCAGGCCAAAGAGACTATTCGCGACGTATTACGAAAAAATGGATCTAAAATTTGAATATGACAAAGTATTTGAATTTGCAAAAAAAGCACTTAATCTACCTGATATTTCTTACTATGAACAGATTGGAATGAAAGAATATCTGAATAAAATGATATAAGACAGTGCACTATCATTTTTAGATTGAAAGGTTGTAATCATGTCGCATATTCCTTACCTTATGGAAGACAAAGACGAATCAATTCGTTTGGATTTCAAAACAGATCCTGAGACGATCAAGAAACAAGCAATTTGGGCCGGAATAAAACCTGGAATGCGAATAGCTGATTTGGGATGTGGACCTGGAAAAACTACTTTTCATTTGAACAAACTCGTTCAACCCAAGGGCTCAGCAGTTGGCGTTGATATTTCTGAAGAACGAATCAATTATGCTGCAACGCATTACAAAGACAAGGGGCTGGATTTCATACTCGAGGACATCCGAAATCCCTTGGATAATTTAGGACAGTTTGATTTCATATGGGTACGATTTGTCCTTGAGCATTACCGTTCAACCAGCTTTGATATTGTCAAAAACATATCAACCACATTAAAGCCGGGAGGAATTCTCTGCCTGATCGATTTAGACAACAACTGCTTGAGCCATTTTGGGCTTTCCCCACGACTTGAAAGAACAATTCAGGGAATCATCAAGACAGTAGAAAAAAAAGCGGATTTTGATCCTTATGCTGGAAGAAAACTATATTCTTTTATATTTGACCTTGGATTTCAAGATATTGATGTAGAGCTTGAGGCCCATCATTTAATATATGGAAAAACAAATGAAATTGACGATTTCAACTGGACAAAAAAAGTTGAAATAGCCGGTAAAAAATCCGGATACGAATTTGAAGAATATGAAAGAGGATATGAAGATTTCGTTGATGAATTCAAGACCTTCTTCAATAACCCGAGAAGATTTACTTATACGCCCATCATTGTATGCAAAGGGAGAAAACCATTAAATCCCAAGATCCAACCATGATAGTCGAAAGGCGAAGAGAAAGCTCCGCCATAGAGACCTTCATGCCCCATCCGAATCTTGCATACTTTTTCGATCTCGCCGGCTTGTGATACCTTCTAATAAAGTTTGTGTAACTTCGTGCTGTTACTTATCCTCGGTAATAGCTCAAATGGAACTTGTGCTGCACATATTCTATAAATTGGTTCACCAGTCTCGCATCAAAAGCCCATAGTTGGTACTGCTTTTCATATGGGATATGGTTTGCCCTGACAAAATCAAAAGGGAAAACCATAACCGGAACCCTTTCCATACGATATTGTTTGATTAGTTGCAAAACGGCAATCGACAAGATTTTCCACGGGAGGTCTTCGGGATCCATAACCAGGATCTTGATGCTGTTCAAGAGCTCAGACAGATTGAGCCCTGGATCGGATTGGTCCAACAAGAGCACAGCTTTCAACCTTCCCTCGTGAGTCAGGGAAAACGCCTGTCTTTTCCGAAAAAAACCAAGTCGTTGATAGATTTCCTCAAGGGATTCGTCGCCCGGATCTTCCTGGCCGAAACCCAGGGCATCAAGGGCCAGCCCACCTGAGTAATGATTATAGGAACATCTTAACTCCCACAAGTCCATCGGAGAACATTCCCTCAGTGACCAGCCTTCAGGCAGATCTGTATCCAGCATAAGAGTTGTATGGGGAAAATAAGAAAAGAGATCCAGGGAACAACCCCGAGGATCCTTCAAGTGCCTGGCAAAACCACCAAATACCCGATCAGGGAACTTATTTTCCGGGCGAAAATAGATCATTAAATAATCAACTTTCGCCGAGGGCAAATGATATACGTCATTCATATAATGTATGATCTGTTTCAATACCATAAATGCCGGCCGCTTGCCTGGCATAGCACGCGCGGCATGATGCTGAATCATCCACGTACTCTCATAAGCCCTCATCATAGAGATATGGCCATATATACGTCCATTTTTCTGACAAGTAAAATGTGCTGCAATTTCGGGACATTCCTGATAGAGTCTCTTATACGTTTCTTTAAAATCCTTCTTGCGAGACTGAATAGTGCCGTACTTTTTGCCATAGATGAAGCCTGTATGAAAAAAGAATTCCCAGAGGGCCTCCATATCCACCTCGGTGGAAACATAGGCATGCGGGTCAAGAGCACTACTTAGAATATTGGTAAGCTGGTTATATGTCTTTATATCCATGTCCAGGATATCAAGCTCGCATTTGACGCTCCCTTTAGTTTCTTCTGAGCGGGAGACCACTTGAGCAATGCACTGTAACTTGAACGTGGCAGCATAATTGACAGTAAGTTCCGGGATGATCATACCGGGTATCAAAACGCCTTCATTAGCATCTTCATACACGGAAAAACCCGAGGTGGAGATCTCAGCAACCTCAAGTTGAATCCTTTTGTTAATGATGGGATGATTAAAGACAAGCGCTGGAGATGGAACCAATTGCTGGCGAGGATTCCGGATCTCTTTTTCCCTGAACCGCTTAATCTTTGCATTCACGGGGGCAAGGACGACCTCATCGTTCACTGGGTTATGCAGTTGGCGAACGCAACGGTACATGCCGGAGAAATAGATCTGTTGCCCCTTCCTTAAATGAATATCAACCAATTCATCTGAATTAAGCCAGCGCAAGGAAGAGCCTGGCTCAGGCTTCACCTTGATGCGAAAGGCAGCAGGGCTGAAGTCCACTAATTCGCCTTTAGCCACAAAACCCTCTTGCACCAGATCTATATCTATATCATTGCAGGAATATCGCCTGCATTGCCGTTTCCCGACGGCATAGCTTTTTTCCGGTAATTCAACGGTTAGGCTTTTCTTGTCTACTATTTCCATTTGTGCTGGAACAAGAATCATAGACTGGCCGTCATCAATGACAAGGTGGGACAAATCATAGGCATCCATGGCCAGGTCAGGTGGATTCTCATCAGACAACCGACAGGTAAGATTTTGCCCCTGGCAGGGCCCGGGATACGCCTTGATAAAGATGCCATCCTGGTATCTTGTATGTTTCAGGTATACAAAGAGATGCGCCCCCATAAAATGGAGATGATTGATCACATTTGTCAGTTCCTTTTTATCCACTTCTGTCCCGGATTCAAGTGCCTCGGTCAACTCCTGATGCTGAAATGGCCATGGAAGTGCTCTGGACCACTTCTCCACATATTTCTTGGTATGGCCAACTGGAAATGCAAAATCTACAGACCTGTTCCCTTTCATCTATCCCTCCCCACTTATTCCGAAATGGCAACCAGTGTATCTAAAGAACCACCTACTCAGTTACGAACCACCTTCGCGTCTTCAAGGAAATCATCGTCTATCCATCGGACTCAAATATACCCCCCCTCCTTTCCAGTGCTAAAAAGCTGTTCGGGGCATACAGAAAAAAGATACCCTCTCTGACAAATATATTGTAAACACGGTAAGCCTCGGTAGTCCCGTCTTGCATAGACAGATTGATGAAAGAGTGCTTGATCGTATCTGTTGAAAAAGGTCTGACCCTGTCATATATTTTCTGCAATGTACTGATCTCAATTTCCGAAATGCCCGGATATAATCTCTCACACCAATTTCTTGAGTATCTGGTCTTTACAAACGACATATGCAAGGTCAGCAAATCTCGCCAGTTCCTCACATGATCATGAAATTCCCAGGAAAAAATTAATCTGAAGATGTTTCTCGATTCTTTCCCCTTTAAATTAACTTCCCGCTTGAAGATCTTTTTTTCGGCTTGAAGGTTCATCCACACCACATCGAAGTCATAGTTGATCAAATATGCCGGCAATTGAATGTCTTCGAATGTCAGGTTGAGCACACGTCCATCTATGGCCCGAGTGCTGTCCGCCAATGCATGGATATCACGTTTTGAGGTTGAACTGTTAGTGTCATCCTGATAGCCGTCAACTCGCACGTTCTGAAGCCTATTTGCAATCTCAGCCATGGATATTGATTCTTGTTTCAAGGACTTAACCAACGCTATTCTGTCTAAAACCCCATCAGGAAAGTAACCGATTTTCTTGGTACCATTCATATGGTCTCTTGGCCTTTGAACAACAGGTCTCGGTATGATCTTCATTTTAATGTAATTATTGAGAGTTGCCCGTGAAATACCTGTTTTTGCAAGTATTTCTTTGCTTGTAATCCAGTTTTGAGGAAGGATATCAGACATGGCGTTACCGCTATTTGAACAGTATAAACATCTTTTTAGACTGTATAAATCAAAATCAGGATTAAGTCAAGTTTTTATACAGAATATATTTTCATGCGTTAATTAAATTAGTTATGCTGTCTAACTGCTGCCACCACTAAGCCTATCTGTCTAAATGATGTTTCCAGAGGCGTTTCAGGGTGGTTTGCGCAGTATTTGGATTTGCTTTCTCGAGCCACTGGTGGTAACAGGAAATATCTCAACAAAGGAAATAACTGATGAAAAAAACCTGGAGCAAATATCTCAAAATACTTTCAGCTGTTTTTCTTCTTGAAGCAGCCCTGACAGGTCCTGCCATCGGCAAAGATATCAAGATTGGCGTTATTCTCCCTTTAACCGGGAAACTGGCTGAGTTCGGAGACATTGAACAGAAATCATTCTTGATGGCACTGAATGAAATTAACGCAACCGGTGGACTTGACGGCAAGACAATAGATCTGATTTTTGAGGATACTGAAGGCGAACCAATGAAAGGCCGCTTGGCCATGGAAAAGCTGATTTCCAGGGACAAGGTTTTGGCTGTTTGCGGGGGGGTATCCAGTTCAGTGGCCTTTGAAGCCGCAGCCGTGGCCCAGGACCTTAAAGTTCCCTTCCTTGTAAACACGGCTTCGGCAGACAACATCACGAAAATGGGATGGAATTACATTTTCAGGCTGAACCCGCCTGCGAGTGAGTACTTCAATGCCCTTGTTTCTTTCCTCGCAAAAGTCACACGCGTTAAGACCGCCACAATCGTCTATCAAAGTACGCCCGGAAGGTTCGGCCTGAGAACGTTCACAAAATTGTGCAAAAATTTACGTATCAAGACGATCATAAGGCAGTCCTTTGATCCGGGCACAACTGACTTCACCCCCCTGCTTACAAAGATCAAGGCAAAAAATCCGGATCTTGTCTATATAGTGTCCTGTAAAAAAGATATATGCCTGATCATGCAACAGGACAAAGAACTGGACATAACATCCAGGCTCGTTGTATGGCGTAAGATTAGTCCTTCCCTGGCCGAATTACAGACAACCTCTGGAGAAGATATGGAGTATGTTTACTCACCCGCTCTCTGGGCCCCATCAGTCCCCTACCCTGCTGCCCGGCATTACCATGAGAAATTTCTGGCAGAATATGGCTCACCTCCAAGGTACCACGGTGCCCAGGCCTATTCAGCCATGTATGTGATCCTGGATGCGCTGAAGAGGGCCAAATCTTTAACATGCGAAGACATAAGAAACGCCCTTAGCGAAACTGACATGATGACGGTGTTCGGTCCTGTAAAGTTCGTGTCTTATGGTAAGAAGACCCAGCAAAACGAGATCCCTTCCTTACTGATTCAGTGGTTAAACAATAGACCCGTGGTTGTATGGCCTGTTGGAGTTGCCATGCATCGATATGTATATCCTGTACCAGGGTGGGATAACAGGTAATCGTTCACAGGTTCATTCCTGATCAAGACTGCCAGCGGACCTACTATCTTCATTTCCGGGGACACAGCTTATTTTGAGGGATTCCGCGAAATCGGAACAGAATTTCCCATTGACCTGGCAATTTTCAACCTCAGTGCCTATGAACCACGATGGTTTATGGCTACCAGTCACATGAACCCTAAGGAAACAGTGCGTGCCTTTCGAGAACTCCGGGCCAAACACCTCCTTATTGTTCACTGGGGAACCTTTCGTCTCGGTGATGAACCAGTCCATTTTCCACCAATTCACCTCCGGGAGGAACTACAAAATGAGTGGCTTTCACATTGTCTTGTCCACGTAGACCATGGACAGACCATGTTTCTTACGAAAGGAGGCCGAGTACTGTAAATGTTGTCCGAACTTGCCCTTGTTTCCAGGCTTCCAGTGTGTTAGACTCCTCTCACTTTTTTCCGAATCAAGCTTCTA
>JAYEIR010000002.1:8639-28019 GCA_034660135.1 Thermodesulfobacteriota bacterium | reverse complement strand
GAAAAATGTATCAATTGCTGACATTGATCATGACCTGTTTACGGCGAAAAGGGTCGAAGATATCATTGTGCTCAATTTAACAGAGGATCTTCTTCTTCACGCTGTTGATTTGAGTGAAAAAAACAGGTTGTTTGATTACCTTGAGGTTATTTCGGAAAGCGACGAAATCAAAGCTCTTCTAATCATGGGTTCACCGGGAAAAACAGGACGTGAAGAGTATATCAAGTTCTATGGCCAGGTGTTGGCGAACGAGCTGGACCGAAATGCGATCAATAGATTATACAATGCAGCTAATCAGATTATTCTAAAGTTCGTTAGTTTCAACAAGATGGTCGTTCATGCTGACAGTGGAAACATAATTTCCCTTTTCATGAACGTCAGTCTTGCGTGTGACTACCGGATAATTGGGGACAACACCGTGTTTCAGAAGCCATATTTTGAACTCGGGCTTGTACCAAAGGGAGGTGGCGTCTTTTTCCTGTCAAAGATGTTGGGCCTGAGGAAGGCCTCTGAAATACTCTTCTCTATCAAAGATATCACTGCAGAAGAGGCCCTGAGGCTTGGTATTGTTGATCAGGTTGTTCCTGCAGACAAGCTTGGCGAGGTTGCTTTGAATAAAGCCCGTGACTTTGCACGGAGATCCGGGTCTTCGTTGTCAGGAATCAAGGGGTTGTTTAGCTGCTATATGAAGGACCTCGCAGACAGCCTGGAGTGTGAGAACAAGGAACTTTTAAAGATTGTCAGTTCTCCTGATTTTGGCAAGAAAATGGGGGAATATACGGGTGATAATTCTTGACACGTATATAGGACTTTTGGGTGTGGACGTCCTGATTGTGCTTGAGTAATCGCAAACAAAAAAAGGGACGGGATAAATCCCGTCCCTTTCAATTCTAAGAACCTGATCAACCGAGTTGCTTAAAGGCCTCTTTGCGGCCGGTATATTTCTCTCTCATCTCAGGTTTCATGAGTTTTCCGGTGGGATTTCTCATAACCGGGTCAAATACTACCTTCCTGGGCAGTTTGTAAGTGGATATCTTGGTCTTGGCAAATTCAATGACCTCTTCCTCTGTCAATGATTCACCTTCTTTTACTTGGACGATTGCCATGACGATTTCAACAAGGCGTTCATCCGGATATCCGATACATGCCACATCATCGATCTTGGGATTGGCCATTAGAGCGTCTTCAATCTCAACAGGAAAGATATTTTCTCCTCCACTGGTAATCATATCCTTTTTACGGTCAACAATGTAAAAGAATCCCTCATCATCCTTCTTTAAGAGATCACCCGTGTAAAGCCACCCGTCTTTGAGGGTTTCCTCTGTCATCTCCGGATTGTTGTGATATGCCTTCATCATGCGCCTGGTTGTAAAAATCAGTTCGCCTACGTCATCAGGCCCGACCTCTTTTCCTTCAGAATCAACCAGCTTGGCCTCCACGCCAAATGTGGGTTTGCCTATGGAGCCCGGCTTTCTCAGGACATCTTCCGGATAAAGGTTAAATGTTCCGCCGCCTCCTCCCTCGGTGATCCCATAGATATTGGATACCTTACAGGGCAGGGTCTCCACAAGGCTCTTCATAACTTCAAAGGGGACCGGTTGGGCGCCTATCTCCATTCGTTTCCAGTTAGAGAGATCATAATCAGAAAGATTAAGCTCGCCGTTTTTTATGGCATTCAGTATGCCGATCGCAATGGGAACAACAAAAAGCACATCCGTGCATTTTTCCTCAGACATAGACTCGATTATCCACTTGGGATCTTTGAGGTCCCTTAAGATCGTGCCGGTTGCGCCTGTGGCATAAAATGGGGCCCACAGGAACATGGTCCCGCTGTGATACAGTGGGAGGAAGAAGAGATAATTGTCATTTTTCTGAACAAAATAGCTCATGCCGTTGCCGATGGCAGTGTTGTTCAGGGAAAAGTGCGTATGCATTACGGGTTTCGGCTTGCCTGTAGTGCCTGAAGTGAACATCATGGCCAGATCGTGCATATCATCCACATCAACCAAGGCCTCGGATGCGTCATCTGATGCGGCGATTGTTTTGTAATCCACCATATCAGCAGGCACATCCCCTCCAACGCAGATATACTTCTCAACCGTTTTCAGGTCTTTCTGAACAGACTGAACCACCGAAAGGAACTCGGGGCCTATTATAAAGGCCTTGGGATCGCATACCTCGGCGGCATAAAGGATGTCCTGGCCCACAAACCTGAAATTCAGGGGAACAATCACGGCACCGATCTTTATGATACCATAATAGGTGATAAGCCACTCAAGGGAATTATTCTGCAAATGCATTACATAATCCCCGTCCTTGATTCCTAAATCCTTTGACAGGTAATTGGCGACTTTGTTTATCTCGTCATTAAATTCTTTCCACGTAAGTGTCCTTCTCTCGTTCTGAGCAGGGTTCTTCTCAATCAAACAAATTTTATCAGGCAGGTGCCTGGCATGAATTGTTGCATATCTTGCATAGTTCATTTGTATGTTTCCTCCTAATATGTTGATGGTCTCGCAAAAAGTCTGTCCACCTGTCATTGCGAGGAGCATAGTGGCGAAGCAATCTCCTGATTTCAGCCAGTTATGGCCGCTGAAATTGTTTCGCTGCATCCTCGTTTCACTCAGGGCTTCGGCCCACCGCAATAACGCAATTTTCGACTTTTTACGAGGCCATTATATGTTCGCGCCAATGTAAAGGCTGATAGAAATTAATCTATGAAACCCATGACGCGTGGTAGCCATAAGGTTAGGCCGGGCATGTAAGTTATAATAGCAAGAACTGCATACTGTATGGCAATGAACGGCAGAACCGCCTTTGACACATAGACGAGGTTCTTGTTTGCAATTGCCCCCGTTATATACAAGCTCACACCCATAGGCGGCGTGCAATAAGCGATAGCAAGGTTGACCGTCAGTATCAATCCAAAATGCATGGGATCGATACCAAAAGCAGCAAGCATGGGCAAAAAGACCGGGCCTAATATAAGTGTGGCCGAGATAATATCCATTATCATGCCTATGCCTACCAGCATCAGGTTGATGATGAGAAGGAATACCCACGGGGACTGGATATACATCAGAACGGCCTCTGTGATCTTGCCTGGTATGTTCTCTAAGGTCATATACCGGCCAAAACAGGTAGCGCCCGCCACAATAATCAAAAGCGTAGCAGAGGTTACTGCAGAGCTTACTGTAATCCTGTAGACATCTTTGAACTTTATTGCCTTGTGGATAAAGAGTTCCACAATAAAGGCATAAACGCATGCCACGACAGCGGCCTCATTTGCAGTAAATGCCCCTGAGAAGATTCCCCCGAAGATGATAACAGGCAGCATGAGTGACCAGAAACCCTCTTTCAGGATCTTCAAGACATCTTTGAAGGGGGGGATAGGTATGCGTACAAAATCGGTCTTTTTTCTGTGGACAAGATAGGTGTACAAACACATACCAAACATCATAAGAATACCCGGCACGAAACCTGTCAGAAACAGGCCTTCAAGGGATACATTGCTGATCATGGAATAGAGTATCATGCCGATACTCGGGGGGATGATCACGCCAAGGTTCGGGGCTGCGGTCATGACACCAATGGTATAATTCTCGTGATACTTGTTCTCAAGTAATGCCGGGATCATGAACCCGCCCAGGGCCACAACCGTGGCAACAGTGGACCCTGAAATAGCCCCAAAAAGCCCACAGCCGAGAATACCGGCCATGCCAAGCCCGCCGGGCAGCCAGCTTACAAGGACATTGGCCACCTTCAGCAGCCTGTCCACAATCGCCCCTGAGGTCATTATGTTGCCGCAGAGTATGAAATAGAGGACAACTACAAGGGCAAATTTATCCATGCTCCTGAAAAGTGATTGGGCCAATAGAAGTAGCGGAAGGTCCGTGAATAAAAGAAAGCCTAAGACTGACGTAAAAAAAAGGCACATGAACACAGGCACCATTGCGGCCATACACCCTAACAGGATTAGAAGAATAACGAGATTGCTAAATTCCATGTTGTATCTTGCCTCCACTTTGTCAGGGATGAGAGTACAAAAGCGTCCTAAGCAGCGTCAGGTTTTGCACCGAGTTCCTGGATATCCTGATAAACAACCTGAATGGTTCGTATGAACATCCCGATCCCCATCGCGGGCAATAAGGCATACAAAAATACGAGAGGGATCTCCAATATGATGGTTTTTTGAAAGGTCGCCGCCTGCATGGCGGCCATTTGCCATCCATAATAGATCATCATTGAAGCAAATACCAGGACCGAAAAATGGCTGAAAAACGTGAGCGGGGTCTTCAGACTGGGAACAATCTGGGCCAGGGCATCGATCTTTATCATGGAACGGGCCTTTATTGCGGCGCTGCATCCTAAAAATGTAGTTATTAGAATAACCTCTCTCACCAGCTCTTCCGACCAGGCCAGGCAGTAATTGAAGCCATACCTGAGGACTACATTTACAAACAGGGCTATAAGGGCCGTCATGGTTGCAATAAAAAGTGACCAGGACTCGATAAAGCTCAGTATCTTGTCAAGAATTCCTAATACCTTTAAAAACATGGGCACCTCTCTTTGATTAAAAAGCAGAGAGGGGTGTTCCTGAGTTATCCCCTCCCTGCTTATGCTTAGTCGGGTTTACGGCGTATATCCCATAAAGGCCTGTACCTCTGCGAGATAGTTAGCGGGCCGGTATTTGTCGCCTTTATACAGTTTGTTGATCTCAGGGGCAAATTTCTTATGAACAGAGTTTGCCTCCTTCCTGAGTGTGTTCATATCATTTTCAGGCAATTTGAAAAATGTGACACCGTATTTTTCCATTGCAATGGCAATCTGATCTTTTTCCTGCTGGATATCCAATTTACGGTACTTTGCACACATATCATGCACTGTCTGAATAAATATCTCTCTAAGATCGGCAGGGAGTTTATTTAACCATCTTGTATTAAAAATCCAGATGAAAAGGCCCTGGGCATAATTAACCTGGGTATAATACTTTGCGACCTCAAATTTTTTGGTGACGCAACATACGGTGAGAGTATGGTCCAGGCCCGTGATAACACCCTGCTTCAATGCTACAGGCACATCCGGCCACGGCATAACCACTGGATTTAAACCCCATGCCTTATAGGTTAACTTGTTAACCATGGCCTCTCCAATACGGATCTTAACCTTTTTCATGTCTGCAAGTGTTTTAACCGGCACAGTGGTAGCCCAACCATAGTTGCCATAACTTGAAATATCAATGCCGGTTATGCCTTGATGACCCATTGCATTCATGAAATGATCGAAGAGTTGACCGCTATTAGCGAATTTATCTAATTTTTCAAAAGAATTGATCAGAAAAGGAAGATTGACGAGCCCAAACCTCGGGCCCAGGTTGGTGGAAGCGATAGAGCTGACGCCCATGCCCTGGATGGCGCCCATCTGCAACTGGTTGAGAACCTCTACCTCTCCGCCCAACATGCAGAAAGGCTTGTAATCAATGTATATCTGGCCGTTTGTGCGTTTCCACAGTTCATCACGAATTGCATAACCGGTGTACGTTCCTTTCAAAACAGGATGAGAAACATTTGAGAGAATACATTTGTATTTTGCGGTAGAAGGATCAAAAGCCGGTTTCCATTTTTCCACAGAAGGCCCCTTCGCCCATGCCATACCCGATACCATGACGATTGCAATCATACACACTGCCAGGATGATACCTATCTTCTTTATACGCATTTTGAACTCCTTTCCACTTTTCATGTTAAAGGTAAAAAAATGCTCTGCTTTTCAGTCCCAATAAAATATCGTATTTTGTTTTATCCCTCCCTCCCTTTTGAAGTTAATAGATTAAAAAAGATCCTTTATCCCTATTTTATCAGCTTCTCTAGTTAATCTTTAAACAAAGATCCTGTTTGTTGTCAAGGTTTTTACCAGGTTTTTGCTGATTTTTTTTGGTTAAGGACTTGTATATCAATTGCGTCAGGCCGGCCCGCTGTTTTACGAACCGGGTTTTTCGCGTATGTGTTTGCCCTGTTTCTTGCCCGCCCGCGACTTTAAATGCCTTTTGAGAGCACCTTTTCATCGTGTGTCAGACGGCTTTGAATCCCTTTGCTGACATAATAGGTACGGCTGAATTCAGACCAGAAATCCTTGTTCTTTTCCTTCCATTCAGGGCCGAACTTCTCATCAAAAAACTCGCCTAATTCCTCAAACAGTATCTTCCATGTTGGCTGGCCGGCGTGATGGGCAGCCAGGAGTTGATTCAGGATCTCATCAAGGCCTGCCAGTTTTTCTTTGGGCAGAAAAGAGATTGCTCCTTTTGCAATGGAGGACAGCAGTGTTTCCGGATTTAATGCATGGGCGGTCAGCATAACGGTCGGGATGTTTTTTTCAACAGTTTCTTCCAGAAGTTTGAGGCCGTTAACCCCCATGATATCAAGTATTGCCAGGTCGTATTTCTGCCGGTCAATTTTTTCCATTGCCGTTTGAAAATCTATTGCAACGTCAACATCGGCACTCTCAAGTACATCTTCAACGGTATCGAGAACGTCTTGTTCATCATCAACGACCAGAATTCGTTTTCCCGCGAGGTAGGATGTGTCTGCCATCTTGGGTCCTCCTTTTCAGAGACAGGCGTTATCTCCTTGAACCATTTATTATAACAGGCAGGAGACAGACCATTAAAGATTAATAATCACTTTAGACCAACCAAGAAGAAGTTTATATGATGGACTTAACTTATAAAAAAAGCATCAACCGGTTGTCAAGGATAAAACTGGTCAAACGAAATTTGATTTTTTATTGAACTGAAGTTTGATGAATTCATAAAAAGTCGGAAATTATCTGTTTTCGTCATTCCCGCGAAAGCGGGAATCAAGGGAAATCAACCACTTCTGGACTCCCGCCTTCGCGGGAGTGACGGCCTCGGGGACTTTTTACGAGACCATCAAGCTTGAAACAGGCAAAGGAGTTGTTGCTTCTTAAGTATTTTCCATTGCGCCTTTACAAAACTAAAGTTCCGAAAAAGGCTAAAAACAGGGGGCTAAGGGTAAGAGATTGAGAAGAATAGCCATTTTTGGGCAGCCGCCTACTTCTTGGCATGAAATCTTTATCTTAATTGATACCAAACCTTGATGGTTTCAGTTCAATTTCGACTCTTTTTGACAGCACAAATCAAGATGATTCCAAGTGCCGCCATCACAGCATTAATCACAAATGCCTGGTCATAACTGCCGGTTGTGTCCCGCAACACACCGCTTACCCAGTGAACTAAAATAGCGCCGCCGCCATAGAACGGCGTCCAGGCACCAATCACTGTCCCCATGACCTCTTTTGGGAAATAGTCGCCGGCGCAGGCCCCGTACATGGGAAAGGTGATGCCATAAAAAACGGCCATAATGCCGACAAGGACATAGAGCATGACCCATGAATCTCCGGTCAAAAGGATCCCTGCCAGGCAGGCGGTAATAAAGGAATTGGAAATGATGAGGACCCTTTTCCGGCCAAGATAATCAGACAGGGGCAGGATCGTTAATACTCCTGCGATTTGACATATCCCGTGTATCGTGGCCAAAAAACTCGCCTTTCCTATGGGCAGACCCAACTGATACCCGGCATAATCCACCATGAAGGTCGTGATCCCGTAGAGGCCATAGGAGACACAGAAGTATGAGAATCCTATGAGCCAGAACGTCTTGTCTCTGAACACTGAGGAAAGGTTGATTTTTTTTGAATGGCCACCCTCATCCGGCACATTAAGCGAGACGGATTCCTTCCGGCCCCATGGCAAGTATCCCGCCGACTCAGGGTTGCTCCTTAAGAATATGGCATTTACAGCGACCATTACCAGTGCCCCGGCTCCGAGAAAATACCAGGAATAGCGCCAGTTGAAATGGTGCACAATCCATGGAAAGGCGACGCCCATTGTGGCAAAACCCAGGCCATACCCGGTGGAGAGTATCCCCAGGGCCAGACCTCTCCGATTGGGGGCAAACCAGCGTTGGACAACCGTGATAACCGGTGTCCACATGCCTGTGGCCCCAAGACCCACCACTGCATAAAAAACACACGCAGTCCAAAGAGATTTAGTTGTCCCCATCAGGATAATGCCAACACCGAGGATGAGAGCGCAGGTACTGATAACCCTCCTTGCCCCCAATCGATCTGTCAGGATGCCGGTCAGTGGGGTCAAAATAATGTAAGAGAAAAGGTAGGCGTTAAAGATGGATCCCCCTGCCGTTCGATTGAAGCCCAGGTCTCTGATCATTTCGGGCAGCACAACGCTATAACCCAGACGAACCGAATAATTGATGAAGAGATTAACAAAGCATGTTGCAAGAATGATCCACGCCCAGTGTATAGAACCTTTTTTCTGCATCAGACTAATCCTCTCTGCCGGTTAAGCGTAACGCAAGGTTACAACATCTATAGCCCTTTTCACTCATGCGAATGAAGAAAATAGCGGCGGCGGCAACTATTCTTTAACCTTGTCCAATATTATCAGGGCATCAACTGCTATTGGCCTTGACCCGGAGATGATCACCGGATTGATATCGATCTCTTTCACCCGCTCATTTTCAATGCCGATCCTGCCCACATTGATCAGGATTTCGGCCAGCATATCAAGATCCGCTGCTTCCATGCCGCGGACAGCCTCTAAAATTTTATGGCCTTTGATATCCTGCATCATCTCCAGGGCATCCTGTTTCTCCAGGGGGGCTAACCGAAATGTGATGTCCTTCAAGACCTCGGTGAATATCCCTCCCAGGCCGAACATGACGCATGGGCCGAACTGGGGATCACGCGTAAGGCCTGCTGCGAGTTCCCTCTGTCCCTTGACCATTTCCTGCACCAGGACTGCTTTTTCGGTCCCGTTCATGCCGGCCATAATCTCTTCAAAGGCCGTCCCAGCCTCCGTCTCATTCCTGATATCCACCCGGATCAACCCCTTTTCCGTCTTGTGGGTAATCTCAGAGGAGCAGCTTTTTAGAACAAGAGGATAGCCGATTTCCTTTGCGGCCTTAATCAGATCCTCAACATTGTCTATCAACAACTCTCTCGTTACCGGTATCTCATAGGCAGACAGGACCTGTTTGGACTCATATTCCGAAAGAGCGGTTCGCCCTTTACTTATAGCATTTTCTATAATCTTCATTTGTCGCTCCATGGCACCTCAAATTTACTCTATCCTATCCCTTATCTTTTTATATTTCCAAAGGGAGGCCATTGCGCTTGCGGCTCTTTCCGGTGTTGGATAATTCACAATTGCACCGGATCTCTCTAAGAGTTCTATCTCTTCATCCCATATTCCGGGGGGGCCGGATATACAGGTTATGAGCGGTTTTCGCTGACCCCAATCAATCAGGAAACTGCTAATCCCCTTTACGACATCCACGTTGGCCGAGGCGAACATTATAAGGAGCAGGATCCCATTGACATGCTCATCATCCATGACTGCCTTAATAATCTCGCCTGTCGCAGATGGATCATACCATGCCGGGCCCATGTCTACAGGGTTGGTCCTCAAAGCCAGTGGTGGAAGATTATCATTGATACGTTCCTGGGTGTGATTCCCAAAATCGACAAGCTCAAGACCCAGGGCCTCTGAAACGTCGCAGGCCGCCATGCCCGGGCCTGCCTGGCCGGACAGCACAGCAATTCCAGGCCCATCGGGAAGGGGAGAGGCAGCAAGGGCCTTGGCAGCATCGAGAAGGGTCTCTGTATTGTCAATAGTCAACATCCCTGACTGATTGAAGGCCCCAAGGTAAACCTCATGCCGGCCTGCCATTGAACCGGTATGTGATCGGGATGCCTGGTCTCCTTTTTCCGAACTCCCTGTCTTGTTGATGATGACCGGTTTTTTACCCCTGTGTCTTTTGATTGTTTCTATCAGTTGCCTGGGGTCATCAATTCCTTCCATGTAAAGCATAATTACTTTGGTGTCAGGATCATCCATCAAGTAATCGACCATCTGGGCAAAATCCACATTCAGGCGGTTACCGAGACCAATAATCTTGCTAAAACCGACATCCAGCCGAATAGCCATAAACCCAAGCAGGTGTGATATCCCCCCGCTCTGACTGACAAGCGTGACTCCCCCCCTTCTTAACCGAGAAAACTCAGGTGTAAACGAGGCATTCAGGTCAGCATGGAAGTTAATCATGCCGAATGTGTTAGGCCCTATGACCGGTATGCCGGCGTCATTTGCAATACCTGCGATTTCTTCATGAAGAAGCGCACCAACAGGATCTTCAATCTCTTTGAATCCTGCTGTAATCAACACAATGCCTTTGACATCCTTATCAACACATTCCCGGAATACCCCGGGTACAAGTTTAGAGGGTACGACTACGATCGCCAGATCAACCTGGCCATCATATTCAGCAATAGATGGAGAGGCCTTTATTCCCATAATTTCACGGGAACCTGGATTTATTGGGATAATCTTGCCTGGAAAACCACCTTTTGTCAGGCTTTTCATGACATGAAAGCCTAATTTGCCGGATTTATCCGAAGCACCTATAACAGCTACGGATTCAGGATCAAAGAGGATCCTCATATTTGCTGTTTTCACAAACACCTCCTAATCTCATGCAGCAGGTTTCTTTAGGTAAAACGAAGAAATCATTCCAACCAGCGACAGACCTCCAGCTACCAGAAATGGGGCGGTGAAAGAGCCGGTGATGTCTGCGAGATATCCACCTAAGGCAGGTCCAATGGCCTGGCCAATTCCGAAAAAAAGCGTGACAAAACCTAAGCCGGCAGGCGCCAAACGTGGCCCTACAAAATCACCCGCGGCCGCAGCCATAATGGTCGGTATGCTCCAGGCCGTAAGCCCGAAAAGGATGGCTGACAGATAAAACCCAAATTCAACTTTAACTAACGCGTAGATAATGTAAGAAAGTCCCAGGACCAGGTAGGCCAAAGCCGCTCCCCTGCTGCGGCCGATACGATCTGATATGCTCCCCCAGATCACTCCGCAGAACACGCTTAATCCCCCAACCATTGCCCATAATCCACCTGCCCATGCCTGGCTGTAGCCCATCTCTTTGACAAGGTAGGCGGCAAAGAAGACCATGTAAATGATATAAGATATCCCATAAAAGAAATATACAATACCGAGATACCATACAGACCCCATTTTATATACCTTTGACCAGTCAAGAGAAGAGACCTTGACTGAGCCGGACGATGTAACAGGCGCGGCATCTTCTGTCTGTTCTGCCCCAACCGGCAGCAGCCCCTTGTCTTCCGGACGGCTGCGGATAAAAAGAAACACGATGCCGGCAAGCACCAAAACGGCCCCACCCAGGATGTACCAGGAAAAACGCCAGCCATCCGGGCCGTACGCAGCCAGTATCGGAGGAACTATTAGGCCGGATATCAGCGTTCCCGCCCCTATCCCGCCTGAGACAATCCCGGTGGCAAACCCTCTTTTTTTCATGGCAAACCATGCCGAGCCCAGGGCCATGGCCGGGACATATGCGGCTCCATTGCCTAAGCCCGTCAAGAGGCGCATGGCAAAAGTAAAGCCGAATGATTGAGCCATGCCTGTCAATATCATGGTTACACCCATAAGTATTAATGCGAGGGTAATGACAATGCGTGTCCCAAACCTCGCAGCGAGGAATCCACCGATGATGGCCATGGTCAGGTAGCCGATGAAATTGCCTGTACCCAGGAGCCCAAGCTGGGTATAGTCAAAGTTGAGGCCATCCTTCATCGCCGGGAGGATAATGGTGTATGCCATACGTCCAAATCCGTGAGCTGCAATGGTTGTAAAGAGTCCCATGAAAATGACAATCCAGCCATAATGAAGCTTTCCTTCTCTCATTTTGTTGTCCCCCCTTTATATTATGGTTTATTTATCTTAGAAAACCACGTCCTCTGCCGTGGATTCTTTACTTGTCGGACGCCACTATATCTCTTTAAAATCTGCTGGTTCCAGTTTGGCAATGGCGGTTTCAAAGAGGTTCTTCTCTTCCTGTGTCAAAAGGGATAAGAATGAGCTGTTATTGCGATGATAAAGGTCAGTCAACTCTTTCCTTAATTCTTCTGCCTTTTGTGTGAGATGTATCCGTATGGCTCGGCGGTCTTCAGCATCAGGCCTTCGTTCGATCAAGTCATCCCGGTCCATGCGGTCAAGCAGCCCGGTCAGGGTAGCCCTGTCCAGGGCAACCTTCTGTGCAAGGGCGCTGATGAGAATCCCGTCTTCTTCATAAAGGGCTGTAAGCAGAAAAAACTGCGTGGTGGTGAGTCTGTAAGGGGTCAGCACTTCTTGAATAATCCTGGTCATCTTCCGGGCGACCCGGTTAACCTGAAAACATAGACAGTCACTGAATAGCATGATTTATCCTGGGGTTATTTGTTACGCATAAAATAAGCAACCATATTGTTTGTATACAAATAATATAGCCAAAAAACTTTGTCAAGGGAATTAGCAAAATTGGGGACGAGTTCATATTTTAAATGACCAATGGATTTGATACCACACACCTTGGCGATTGACTGAAATATGAACCCGCCCCCAATTAACAAAAATGTTGACATGACCTGAATGCGATGGTATTAACCCTTTCGGATGTATAATTGTTCCCAGGCATTGAGATATTGAGACTGGTGCAACTAAATAAACGGGGTTAATTTAGCTTCTTTAAAATCCTGATCATGGCCTGATTATCAAAAATTTCAGAGGCCTAAAGTGCTACATCGGGATTTTAGTATCTTACTGGGCTTTGCCCCAAAAACAAACCTATTATTTTCCGCCTTAGGCGGAAAATAATACCCGAAACATTTTATTTGTGAAAGGAGGAGAAAGTGAATATTATTGTTTGCTTGAAGCAAGTCCCGGATACGGAGGCCCAAATAAAAATCGCGCCTGATGCCAGGTCTATTGCGACTAATGACATCAAATGGGTTATGAATCCATATGATGAGTACGGTGTTGAAGAGGCCCTTCGTTTCAAGGAGAAATTTGGAGGTGAGGTAACTGTGGTGGGTCTCGGCCCAAAGAGGGTGACGGATTCCATCAGAACCGCCCTTGCAATGGGGGCTGACAAGGGGATTCTTGTCAGTGATGATGCATTAGAGGGGAGTGATTCTGTTGCAGTGGCAAAGGCGCTCGCAGCAGCAATAAAAGACCTTGAGTACGACCTTATCTTTACAGGTCAGCGAGGGGTGGATGACGATCTGGGAGTTGTGGGCGCAAGCCTTGCTCAATCCCTTGGGATCCCAAGCCTTTCACTGATCGAAAAAGTAGAAGAGTCTGATGATGGAAAAACAGTAAAGGCACACAGGATGGTCGAAGGCCAGACCGTTGTTATTGAAGCGAATCTGCCTGCCTTGATTACTACTCAGAAGGGGCTAAATGAGCCAAGATACGCCTCCCTGCCAGGTATTATGAAGGCGAAGAAAAAACCCCTGGAGGAGAAAAGCCTTGCCGATTTAGGCCTTGACGCTGCTGAATTTGGAGAAGGGGCAAGAAAACTGAAGATCGTGGAACTGACCCCACCTCCCGCAAGAGCAGCAGGGAAAATCATTGAGGGGGAGACGCCTCAGGATAAGGCGGCTGAATTGGCGAAAGCGCTTCATGAAGAGGCAAAGATCATTTAATTAAATCGAGAGTCTATTAAGGAGAAATATATAATGGCACAGGGAGTTTGGACAATAGCTGAGCAAAGAGATGGAGAAATCCGAAAGGTTACCTATGAAGTTATCAGCGAAGGAAGACGCATTGCTGATGCCCTGGGTCAGGACCTAACGGTTGTATTGCTTGGCTCCAATATCAAGGATAAGGCAGCAGAGTTCGGTCATTACGGTGCCGATAAGGTACTGGTGGCCGATGATAGCCGTTTGGAAACCTATACCACAGATGCCTACGTTTCTGTTATTTCCCAGTTAGTGAAGGCCGATGATCCTGCTGTATTGCTGATGGGGGCCTCTGTTGACGGAAAGGACCTTTC
Organism: Thermodesulfobacteriota bacterium; assembly: GCA_034660135.1. Lineage (GTDB taxonomy): Bacteria > Desulfobacterota > DSM-4660 > Desulfatiglandales > Desulfatiglandaceae > JAYEIR01. The sequence continues at coordinate 14,076 of JAYEIR010000002.1, read as the reverse complement.
AGCCAGGCTGTCAGGTAGCCTGGATGTCGGCATGGCCCAGGATTGTACGGTGTTTTCCGTGGAAGACGGGAATCTTGTTGCAATCAGGCCCATCTATGCAGGTAAGGCCTACGCAAAGGTGACCTTTGAAAACAGCTGGCCACAGATGGCTACTGCAAGACCGAATGTTATGGTCATGAATGAGCCTGATACAGCCAAGTCTGCAGAAGTTGTTGACGCCTCATTCAGCCTTGATGATGGTGATATGAAAACCAAGGTCGTTGAGGTAATCAAGGATGAGGGTGGCAAGGTTGATCTCACGGAAGCAGATAAGATCGTTGCCGGCGGGCGCGGCATGAAAGGCCCTGAGGGTTTTAAGGTCTTAGAAGACCTGGCAGATGTAATCGGTGCCAGCATTGGCGCTTCGCGGTCTGCAGTGGATGAAGGATGGAGGGTACACGCAGATCAGGTGGGACAGACAGGCAAGGTGGTTTCCCCTAATCTTTATATTGCCTGCGGTATATCAGGCGCAATCCAGCATATGGCCGGCATGAGCACCTCAAAGGTCGTCGTGGCCATCAACAAGGATGCGGATGCACCGATATTTCAAAAATCCGACTATGGTGTAGTGGGAGACCTTTTTGATGTTGTTCCGGCCCTGACCGAAGAGGCAAAAAAGTTTGCTTAAGAGTTGACCATGATGGGGTCCGCCGCGGGCGGACCCCATATTTCCAGAAAGCTCACGCCGACAAACAAGCTCAGGGTTTTTTCGCAGACAGAACGTGGCGGTGTAGCTCAGTTGGTCAGAGCATACGGCTCATATCCGTAGAGTCACTGGTTCAAGTCCAGTCACCGCCACCATCACATATCTATAGCCATCCAGGCATTGACATTTCCGAAACGGGCTTTATTTTATATGAACTATACGCGAATCCGAGGTGAATTTTAATGGCCTACAGGTCTTTTCAACATAATGACCTAATAATGGTAAGAGATGCCCTTGATATTGCGGAGGATGCAACAAACGATTTTTATAAGTTCTCCACAAGCCAGTGGAAGAGAAGCCAGTATGACGTGAAGACCCTGCGATCCTTGAAAAGAGATGAAATAAGCCACCAGGCGTTTGCATTATTAAGCAAACAGGAAAGGAGGATCAGCGACTTTGAATCAAAGACAAAAGGGCGCGATTTTTATTTTATCTGTCTGCAGGATCACAGTATATTGGAGGCCCTGAAAAGGGATGAGAACCTCGGGCTCTTGCCCATACTTGTTTATGTGTTGACCCATGAGCTGGTTCATGTTGTGAGGTTTTGCAATTTTCTCCAGAGGTACAACGCCTCGCAAAACGAAGAAATTGATAAAGAAGAAAAAGTTGTTCATTCCACAACCTTTGAGATTTTGGAGGACATTTCACTGCCGGAACTGGATTATGTCCTTGATGTTTATAAAGATCACAGGGTGTGTGAAATGGCGGTTTCGCAGCCTATTTAACGACAGAGTCATGGAGGTAGTTGGAAATGCCGATTTATGAATATGAGTGTACTGAATGTGGAAACCAGGTGGAGGCCTGGCAGAAATTCTCCGATCTTCCCCTTGATGAATGCGAGTTGTGTCACGGCAGGCTGAAAAAGATTATTTCCCAGAATAATTTTCATTTGAAGGGATCCGGCTGGTATGTGACCGACTATGCATCCAAGGCCTCCAGGGCCTCGGGTACCGGCATGAAAGACTCCGGCAAGAAGGATAATAAGAGTTCAAAAACCGAGACAAAGCCCGGATCCGGGGCCTCGACCAAGAAGGATACCTCAAGTTCCACTAAAACCAAGGAATGATCAGAAGGTTGAACGTAGAAAAGGAAGCGTATGGAACCACGGGATAGCGGGAGAGTTCAGGAAAAACTCATAAAGCAACTTGAAAGGCAGGAAAAACATCAGGCTATTCAGCAGAAAAGGTTTTTCAGGTTTAAGCTCTCTGACATCCATAACAAATTGTCACAGACCCTGTTGATGAAAAAAATCATCGAGACAGACAACCCGGGTGCTGTTTCCGATCTCATCCTAAAGGGTTTGAAACAAGCCCTGAACAGCTCGGAATTCGATCTTGAGTATTTTATTGCCCCCGTCCGCAGAATTGTATCCCGACCGGATAACTATTCCCTCTATATGACCCAGTATATCATAGAAGACCTAATTAATGACCCCAGCGTGATAGAGGTCTATGGGACTGATGTGGAAATTTATGAAGCTGTAAATAAGGTCCTCAGCCAGATTAGCATTAAGTTTGAAGAGACGGAAGAAGAGATTGCAGCCCAATTGAGTCATGACAAATCCCTTGTACCCGGTTCCAGAGAGTATGAAATAGCCCTGGATCGTTTATTCCGTGAAAAGGTCGGGGAGCCTGCAAGGTGACTTGGCTGCACTTTGGATGGATGTTATGACTGAAGGAATTGCATTTTTGTTCCCTGGCCAGGGCTCTCAGTTTGTGGGCATGGGCCGGGACTTGATAGATGAGTTTCCAAAGCTAAGAACAATCTTTGAACAAGTGGATGAGATCTGCAAGAGGTCTATTTCCAAGCTCTGCTTTGAAGGTCCAATAGCTGATTTGACCCTCACCGAGAATCTCCAGCCTGCCATAACAGCCGTCAACCTGGCATGTCTTGCTGCCCTGAATAAATCAGGGATTATTGCAACTGTCTCATCAGGTCACAGCTTGGGCGAATATTCGGCCCTTGTATCCGGCGGTGTGATCGGTGATTATGATGCGCTTCGGATTGTTCAAAAGAGAGGGGAACTGATGCACCGGGAGGCCCTCGCAAATCCGGGTTCCATGGCCGCCGTTATAGGCATGGATATTGATGCGGTTCAGGAGATTGTGGAGTCGGCCAGGGGGAAAGATCTGCTCTCCGTGGCAAACCACAATACGGCCGAACAGATCGTCATAACCGGTGAGAATGAACCCGTTGATCGAGCCATTCAAACGGTCAAGCAGCGGAAAGGCAGGGCCGTTCCTCTAAATGTAAGCGGCGCATGGCATTCAAGGCTCATGGAAGGTGCGGTTGATGAGTTTAGACAGTTCATGGACGATATCCCTTTCACCAAACCCGAATCCACGGTCTTGTTCAATGCCACAGGCAAGAGCGAAGCAGATACTGAGAAGGTGAAGGATATAATGGCCACCCAGCTTGTGACTCCGGTCAAGTGGTATGATATCATCCTTAACATGCTGGATGACGGTGTGCGCACTTTCGTTGAGGTGGGCCCCAAGAAGGTGCTTGGAGGGCTGGTCAAGAAGATTGTTCCCCCGGACATGGATACCCGCATCTTCAACGTGCAGGATGTAAAAAGCCTGCGAGATTTCGTTTCTTCTGTTTCTCACGTCTAAGCAGGTACTGCTTGACTGCCTGATTGCTGAACCCACCGATACCTCCGGCGGCAACTACCCTGTGTCATGGGAATATCAATGGCAACGGGTTTCTGCCCAGGGCCTGACCAACCGCCCTTGCAGCCTTCGGCCTTTTGATCGCAGATGCCACTTCTCCGTACTTTCTTGTTTCCCCAAAAGGTATGCCTGCTACGGCTTTCAGCACAATCCATTGAAAAGATGTGTAATTGAACCCAAGGTCAAGTTTCCCGGAGGTTGGTCTATTCCGGAGAACTGCCCGGGCTTTTTGTACGAGCGGGCGGTTCATAGAATAGTCCTCAAACAACCTGGCGTTCGGGAATAGTGTCTTGAAAAAGGATATACAATCACGCTGTTCTTCCAGGCTGAGTGCGATCCGCAGCGCACCCCTGACTGTGGAAGCGAGGTAGATATTCAGGTCCTCTATTGACATCGCCCAGCAGTAGATTTCCGGTACAGTCTTCCCTGCCATGTGTTTCTCCTTTGCAGCGTGTCCTGAATAAGCCTTAAATTCCTGGATTTCTCCTTTGCCCAGGAAGGGGCTATAAGTTCTGATTTCACCGGGTCGCCTGTCAGTCTTTGAATTACCATATCAGGGGGCAGGAGTTCGAGAAAGTCGGCCACCAGTTCCGCATACTCTTCCTGTTCAAGGCATCGAAATTCCCTTCTTTGATACATATCGGCCAGGGTTGTTCCTTTGAGGACATATAGAAGATGGATCTTAACTCCCTGAATCGGAAGAGTTGACAAGAAGCGCGCGGTTTGCAGCATCATTTCGCGATCTTCGCCGGGCAACCCCAAAATGATGTGAACACATATGTTCAATCCTGATTCGCGGGCCATAAGGACACCTTTCTCAAGGCAGGCCACATCATGGCCGCGGTTGATCCGCTCGAGTGTAACGTCACTCGAAGACTGGAGGCCATACTCAATCCAGACGAGGTGATCCTCTTGATAAGAGCCTAACAGCTCCATGATATCCCTGTCCACGCAATCCGGTCTTGTGCCCACTGACAGGCCTACAATATCATCATACCTGAGTGCCTGATCATAAAGGCTTTTCAGTCTACTCAGGGGGGCGTAGGTGTTGGTGAAGGACTGAAAGTAGGCGATGAACTTTAAGGCCTTATAGCGCTTTTTGAGAAAGACACGGGCCTGCAAGATCTGTTCGTCGATGGAAAGACCGTGATTTATCAAGGCGCCGGTTCCAGATCCCCGGCCATCACAAAAGATACACCCCCTGATCGAGATACTACCGTCCCGATTCGGACAGTTAAACCCTGCATCAAGTGAGATTTTTTGAACGCGCTCACCGAATATCTCTCTCAGATAACTGTTATAATCACGGTATCTTTTCAAAAGGATAATCTCCAAAAGAGATTAGGGTTTGAGTAAAAATAACTTGGCTCTAAAAACCGTAAGCACATATCTTATTGCCAAATCAATAGAAATCCAATAGAAAAGAACGTAACAGCTCAATAATCAGCAGCATACGATATTTCACGCATGACACGATACTACAACGAGATCTGTAATAGTGAGAAAGGAGTGTTCTCATGAAAAAAAAGGTTGAGATCATTGAAGGTGATATCACGGAACAGCAGGTAGATGCCATAGTCAATGCCGCCAACACATCTCTTTTGGGTGGCGGTGGGGTTGATGGGGCCATTCACAGGGCGGCGGGCCCCGAACTACTTGAGGAGACACGGAAGATCGGCGGTTGTCCCACAGGCGAGGCCAGGGTCAGCAGGGGCTATCACTTACCTGCAAAATGGGTGATCCATACTGTGGGGCCTGTCTGGTCAGGTGGAAACAGGAACGAGGAAACCCTGCTAACTGATTGTTATAAGAACTGTTTCCTGGCGGCGAGGGAACTGGGTGTGAAGACCATAGCGTTTCCGTCCATCAGCACGGGGGCCTACAGATTTCCGCTGGAGCGGGCCACAGAAATTGCCCTGACAGAGACAAAGCAATCTCTTGAAACCAATGAAAATCTGGAAAAGGTTGTATCTGTCTGCTTTGGACAAAAGGTACTGAAGGTTTACCAGGACATTTTTAA
>JAYEIR010000002.1:2380-8539 GCA_034660135.1 Thermodesulfobacteriota bacterium | reverse complement strand
CCTGGTTTACCAGTATCACGCTCACATCGGTCAGCAATGGCTTGCGATGAAGGATCGTGGTAATCCGGCAGATTCTTTGAGGCGAATTGCAGTCGCTGCAAATACCCGTTTCAGCACAGGGCGTTTCCATGGCAAGGCTCTTGGCCCTCATTGGCGCTGCGATTTCACGGATCCTTTTCAGTGACGATTCAAGATCCGGCGTTACCTTGTTCATGCCGGCGACGATTATTACTTTTTTGGGGCCAAAGGCCATGGCACTGGTGCGATTACCAATGCCGTCCACATTGACGACTTCGCCGGTGGCTGATATGGCGTTTGCGCTGCAGAGGAAGCAATCACACCGGCCCTGCTGGAGACGGATACCCAGGACCTCTTCTTTGGAAAGGCCCTCCTGCCAGTGATCATGGATTGTTTTTCCCAAGGCCCGTAGTTCCTCCAGGACGCCCAGGGCCCGGGTGGTATCCGAGCCTCCGAATCCAAAGGTCTCGTACCCGGACACTGTTTGTAAAATGAACTGACGGACTTCGTCGATGGTAGAGACAAAATGGGCATCAAAGCCGTTTTTTCTCAAATTCTTAATACATTTTTCTCCCAGTTTTTCCCAAAGCCATGTACGGTATGTATTGTCCATTGTTATTCCTCTCTTGATGCCATAAATAAGTGACCTCAAAGACCCCGCAAGCGAATTATCCGGCCCTGACCTTTATCAACTCCGCCACAATGCTGACGGCAATCTCCGCCGGCGTCTCCGCACCGATCTCAAGGCCGATAGGGGCATGGACCCTGGAAAAGTTCGCCTCGGTGAAACCCTCCTCAAGTAACTTCTCGTGGATAATGGCTGTCTTTCGGCTGCTTCCGATCATCCCGATATACCTGGCGTTTGTCTTAAGGGCCTGAGCCAGAACGCTCTTGTCGTGCACATGGCCCCTGGTCACAATTACGAGATAGGAGGATTCATCAACCACGATTTTGTCCAACACCCCTTCAAGTGGTAAGAGGCGAACCTCTGTTGCCGTGGGGAAACGTTCAACACTGGCAAATTCCTCGCGGTCGTCAATCACAACCACCTGAAACCCAACCCTCCGTGCCAGGGGAACGATCTGCCTGGACACATGCCCCCCGCCAAAAACGTACAAAACCGGGTCAGAGAGAATCGGCTCCACAAACACTTCCACCGGGTTTCCCTTGTCATCCTGCAGATGCAGTATCTCCGGCTGTCTTGCTGCCAGCACCCGTTCCATTTTTGCGGAAATGGCTTTTTCAAATTCCCGGGTCCCTGCCAGGCGACCTGTGATGTCTCCGTCCCTGTCAAGGAACATCTTGCATTTGCCTTGCTTCCACCTGTCTTCATCAAGAACGGTTGCCAGCAGACCGGCTCCTCCATGGTTGATGATCCTTGTGATTTCCCGGAGTATAGAGAAACAGATCAGGTTCTCAGGCGAAACAGGCTCCAGGAAGATCTCCACCTGGCCTCCACATAGCATGTCGGTCTCTGCCACGTCAGAGCCATCAAGGGAAAACTTCAGTCTCACAGGAAGACCGGTATCAAAGACCTTTGTGGCCTGTTCAAGGGTCCTGGCCTCAATAATGCCTCCACCTACTGTGCCTGTAAATGAACCATCGTCCATGATCAGGCACTTAGAACCTGCTCCCCTTGGCGATGGTCCCGCCTGTCTGACAATGGTGGCAAGGACCGACACAGATCCCTTTTTGCACGATTCTAAAAGTCTGGTGTATATGTGATTCATGCCTGCTCGTATTATCTTCGTATAGAATTCTTGTAACAGATGAAGCGTTTTTTCGGTATTGACCCGATTATGACTCGATCGATCGGACCGCCCCCGGGCATGAGCAGCAGATCGGCCAGGTCCTTTGCCTGCTGATCGCCGGGGACAAGATCAAGTTTATTTAGAAATACAACCCGCCTTGCAGAGGAAGGGGTCCCCTTGAAGAGGCCTTCAGAGGCCTTAAAAATCCTGGCAAGTCCGGTAGGCATTAGCTTATCCCCTGGCTCAAGCCCTGTCAAACTCTCAAAACGCTCCGGTCTGAAAACAACCTCCGGCCCAACGGTTTTCCCGATGGCCTCAAGCCCCATCATGGCAACTACCATGGATACTGAGGAAGGAATAACCGGCTCGTGATCTCCCGGCGCCTTTATGGGTCGTCCGGCAGCCCCATCTGCCTCAAGGACCAGGTAATCGACATAATCCGAGTTGTAAAGACCATCCGCCTGTTCACCGGTAATACCCTGCACTTTGCCTGACTCAAGAAGATTTCCTGCCACAAACACATGTCCGAGTTCAAAAAGACCATCTTTGACCTTTTCATGCCAGGCCGAATCAAAGAGAGAAAGAACAACGCGGGGGGATCGCAGGGCCTCTGTTTGCCAGACCTTGGTGGTTGTGCCGGTGACCACCCGATGTCCGGTATACCGGAGTTCCTCTGCCAGGCCAAACATCAAGGTCGTCTTGCCGCCACCTCCCACAATGGCAATATGTTCCTTTGAGCCCAAGTCCAGGGCAGAGACCAGATTGTTTGACATTATTTCTTTCTGAGGACACGGCTGTCCCCGACCCTGACAGTGATCTGTGACCGGTCAAAATGCTCGATGAGAGGAATTGTGTATTTCCGGGACACAGAGGTTATATCCTTAAACTGTGGAGTGGTTATTTCTCCGTTCTTCTTGAGGAAATCAATGAGGCTTTTTTGCAGGTCCTCAATTGCCTTGTGATGAAAATAGAGGTCTTCCTTCACTTTTATCAGCGCTCCCTCCTTGAGCATTACTTCAAGGACATCGGTTCCGGTTTTCCCGGGAAATTTATCTTTGATCTCTTTGAAATATGGAGGCTGAAGCCGGCTCTTCTCATATATGCCTTCCAGTTCCTTTCTAACCTTTTTTTGGTCTGCGCCCAGGGTGATACGGTGTTCCTTTAGGCGGAGGACCTCCTTTTCTTGAACAATAATGTCTTCCTGTATGAGCCGGTTAACAAGCAAGTTGAAAAGCTTCTGGTTGTCTGCTCCTGTGGTTCTGGATCGCAGTTCCTCCTTTATCAGACCGGATTTCAAAGGAAATTCCTTGTGATGCCGGGTAATGGCACTCACGATTTCATCCCTGGCCTTGTTCAGGAAATCTGCATGGATCAGGGCCCCGCGTTCTTTGTCATATTGAATGATCCTCTTTCGGGCCAGCAGTTTCTTCAGTGTTTCGTCCAGCCGTTTCTTGCTCGTGTTGGTCAAAAAGCCCAATTCCCCGTACTCTGTGCCTTGAAAGCGGCCCTGGGAGACAAACAGTTCTATGATCTCGCCAGGCTCTCCTTTCTCGAGGATTTGTGATTCAGACAACACGGGCTTTGAAAAACGTTTCTTCTTTTTTGGAAGGGCGTTTAAAACCACGCCCCCGCCAATTGTGCGCACCGGCGAGTAACTCCTGAGAACGAAGCGGTCATGCCTGAGCACAGCAGTGGGCTCGTCGAGCCTGATTTGGGCAAAACAGGTGTCTCCCTGCTTCAATTCATCCCTGTCCAAAAGGACTACCGTAGCGATGATTTCTGATGCGCCCGTATGGAATCGTGCCTTTGCCCTGTTCTTGAGCTTGCGTGGGGCACTGGGAAGTAGATCAAGGAGCACGTCCACCATGTATGTTGATCGAAGTGAATCCCTGGTGGCCAGGATATCTCCTCTTTTTATCATGGCCCTTTCAAGACCTTGCAGGTTTACCGCGGTCCGCGCGCCTGCCTTCACCTCATCAACGTCTTTGTTATGAACCTGTATGCCCCTGATCTTAGACATAATACCCTGGGGGTATATGGTAACTTCATTTCCGGTCCGGATTTGCCCGGATATGCTTGTTCCGGTAATAACCGTTCCAAACCCCTTCATGGTAAACACACGATCAACCGGGAGCCTGAAAAGATGTCCTGCCTCTTTCTCCGGGATTTCCTGTACCAGGTTATCAAGCACCCGTACAAGGTCCTCCAGCCCCTGGCCTGTTACTGATGAGACTTCAACGACAGGGGCATCGGCCAGGAAGGTGTCTATGAGATATTCAGCAATATCCTCCCTTGCCAGTTCAATCAGGTCAGGGTCCGCCATATCGATTTTTGTCAAGACAACCAGCCCGTGGCGGATCTTCAGGAGTTCGCAGATCTCAAGGTGCTCCCTGGTCTGGGGCATAACGCCCTCATCTGCGGCGATAACAAGTGCTACGATGTCAATACCCGTAGCCCCTGCAACCATATTCTTTACAAATTTTTCATGTCCGGGGACATCCACAATCCCAAGGGTCTTACCGCCGGGCAAATCCAGGTGGGTGAACCCGAGTTCAATGGTAATGCCGCGTTCCTTCTCTTCTTTGAGTCGATCAGTGTCAATTCCCGTAAGTGCTTTGATAAGAGAGGTCTTGCCATGATCAATATGTCCGGCTGTGCCGAGGACAATCTGTTTCATTGGAAAATCCTTGTCAGTTGTCAGTGTCAGATGGAGGGGTGATAGGGAAAAAATAGAAGGAATATGTGTAAGTGTCAAGCTGTTTGCCGGCAAAAGGCATATGAAAAAATCTATTGACCTGTAAAGAGAATTTAGATATTATACATCTTTTAATATTTGCTACAATAGTAAAATTTCATATTCCCCGGTAGCTCAGTTGGTAGAGCAGGTGGCTGTTAACCACCCTGTCGGCAGTTCGAGTCTGTCCCGGGGAGCCAAAAATATGATGGGCCGTCGTGAGGCTGCCTTTTTTACGATGTGTTCTCCTGTCATCTATTCCGATTCCTGAGCATAGCAGAATTAACACCACAGTCATGACACACATCTTGACAAGCACCGTTACCGATCTCATAACTATTTCCTTTTCTATCTGAGATGCAAAAACTCGTAGCAGTTGAGTCTCGGAAAGCTAACCGGCGGCGGGTTAATTTCTGAAGCCTGCCAAAAAGCTCAACTATTGGTTAATTGGGAAAGTTTTAAAAAATACTCCGGTTTTAGCCGTCCGAGTTAAGCGCCTGGTTGGGGCAAAAAAACCGCTTGACAATCTATTTCTAATATGTACAATAACTTGTACAGGAGGTGCAAAAATGGAAGTGATAACCTATACAGCGGCAAGGCAAAACCTTGCGAAAACAATGGAAAAAGTTTGTAGGGACTGTGCCCCTTTGATTGTAACACGCAAATCATCGAATTCTGTAGTCATCATGTCTCTTGAGGACTTCGAAGCCCTTGAAGAAACAGCCTGCCTCTTGCGGTCCCCGACAAACACAAGACGTTTGATAGAATCTATTGCCCAACTTGAAAAGGGCAAAGGGACTGAAAAGGAGCTAATGGGGTGAAGCTCATTTTCTCTGACCACGCTTGGGACGATTACATCTATTGGCAAAAAACTAATAAAAAAATTCTTCACCGTATCAACACCCTCATTAAAGAAACTAAACGCAATCCTTTTGAGGGTATTGGCAAACCCGAACCGTTAAAACATGCTCTTTCAGGCTACTGGTCCAGACGAATAACAGAAGAGCACAGGTTTATCTACAAAGTTTCCGAAGATGCAATTCTTATCGCTCAATTGCGATACCACTACTGATCCATTCTTTTAGCCCCAACATTAGATATTGATTCGCTGCGAAAGAATTTCAGCTTTCAGAAAAAATGAATATAACTTAGGGGACACCCTTAAATTGTAAAATAACTTTATTGCAATTTGTAGATATTTGATTATTTAAGGACGTCCCCATTTTTTATTCTTGATATTTTGGTTGATAAATGCAACCTATAAACGATCAATTTTAAGGAGGTTATCTGATGAAGAATATAGAACTGACCGTTGAAGGGGAGACCCTTATCATTAAAGTAGATCTTTCCAAGGACTTCGGTCCGTCTAAGTCGGGCAAAACCATCATAGTGGCTTCCACAGAGGGAAATGTGTCCGTACCAGAAAGAGTTGAAAAGATAGGGTTAAATATCTATCGTTATCCTGAGTGAGCATCATTTTTATCCTTTCAACTACCTGATCAAAGATTGTGGAGACTGTGAAGGTTTTGGGCGCCCTGTTTCGATCAATGCGCAGATAGCGTAGACCTAAAAAACTAACTGCCTTCAGCCTATGTCACCGCATACTGTCCCAGGAATACAAAAAAACACCTTGCCTTATTAACGTACATACTTTAA
>JAYEIR010000002.1:0-2280 GCA_034660135.1 Thermodesulfobacteriota bacterium | reverse complement strand
GGCTGTAATTAAGCATACTGTCCCCGGAATACCAAAAAAATCCCAAGCCTGAAATGACTCCATGTATATACTGAGCATACATTATGAGAATGCCAAGAAAAATGATACGGGCAAGTTTTGTTTCGAAAGAAAACGAGGACAAATTCGTAAATGGACTCTGCTTCCCTCAGGGCCTGCCGGGCGTGAACTTTTGCAATTGATGGCCCTTGCTTGTGGAGGCCCCGGTTTTCTTACTCGTCTCCCATGCGACTTACACCGTTTCTGCCGGATCTCCGGCATCCCACTTCATATAGAGATATTACTGGTCCGTCATTCGCCATACGATGGTAGGTCTGTCACTCCGCATCTATTCGGCAGCGGCATTGAGATAAATGACGAGGGCCGGGCCAAAATTATAAAAAAATATGATAGCCGAATGCTGCCTTCAGATATTTCGATCTTAAAGCCCCTCTTGGGCAGCGGTAACTTAAGATACCTCATCCTTGGTTATGGTTCCCAATGGCGGCCCCATGAGAATACGGATGTATTTGATTTCAGAGATCCTTTTCATCGTATAACCCGCTTCCATTCCCTCTTCAGTTCGGATGTATACATCACCGATCCCATCTCTTTTCTTTTTCGCTTGCATTATAAGGCTGTTCGATGCTCTCGATTCCCTGCACAACAGACCATAGACAGGGTAAGGACACTGTTCAAAGTATATCTCAATATCGAGACAGATCGCTGGCTTGAAAAGAAATGCGATTTTGAACAGGAGTGGTATCAGTTACGTCCCTGGCAACAACGTGTTGCGTTGCCGATCCTTGATGCCGTCCGGCACATAATCGATGCTTCTCCAAAAAGCGGAACCCCTCTGGACCGGCCGGGCGTAATGTTGTTGGACCGGCCGGATCTTTTTTGTACCGAAAAGATATTTCCCCACTGGATCATGCTCATTAATCGTTTGTTCCCGGCGATGCAATGCGTGATCACGCTTTCCGATAAGGCCCGTTCGAATTTCCCCAGCTCCGCTCAAAGAAAGCTATTTCCCCTGCCGCCCGCGGCTGTCCCGGCGGAATCAAAAACCAAGAAAACCCGCTTGCCTCGCGGGACCATTTTACTTATCGATGTGGACAGTCGCCTTCCGAATCCGGCGCTCATGAAACTCAGCCGTTATTACAAGGAGCAGGGCCGTAACGTCGTCCTGGTCCGGAAGAGCAGCAAGATCAAGGGGGTAGAAGGGGTTTACGCCAGTTCGGTTTTCTTTTCTCCCGCATCCACTCGTAGCGTCGCTGCGTTGAGGGAGTATTACGGGGATTCGCTAATAATTGGCGGTTCCGGGGTTGATATTCATAGCCATCTTCCCCAAGAGATTGAGAAACTGCCGGCCGATTACAGCCTTTATCCTGAATTGAGTGACCGTGCCATCGGTTTTATCACACGGGGTTGTCCCTTTAAATGCCCTTTTTGCATCGTCCCGGTTAAGGAAGGGAAAACGCATCAGGTCAGCAATCTTGACGAACTCTTGCAAAACGATAGGAAAAAATTGATTTTGCTTGATGATAATATTCTTTCCCATTCCAGGGCAGGCGAAATTTTGGAAGATATGGCACGGCGCAATCTTCAGGTCAACTTCAACCAGACGCTGGATCTACGCCTGCTTGACAAAGAAAAATCGCGCCTGCTGCGTCGTATTCATTGTTCTAACGCCAAGTTTACTCGTTCAGTATACCATTTCAGCCTCAATGACACCGGAAATCCGGATCTAATTTGGAGAAAATACCGGCAATTGGGTTTTACCCCGAAGGATAATGTCGAGTTCATTTGCATGTATGGATACAACACAACGCTGGCCGAAGACGTTGAACGTTTCCGTTTTCTTCGATCACTGCCCGGTGCATATGTTTTTGTACAGCGCTACCAGCCGATTCTGGGAGGACCGGCCCCCATTCTTAAACAATTCTTTGATGATAATGCAGATAAACTCATCAATGAGCTTGTAAAGATAATATTTCCGCAAAATATGAAAAGTATGGAAAAGTATTATCGATGGTTAAGCAAGCTTTATGTCATGACTTTCGGTAAATTACACATGGGTCTGGTGGACACCATATTCAGGTATAACAATCGAGACCACAAGGGCCGGTATATAGCCACACTGGCCGGTACCATGAAAAATCATTCATTGCCTTAAGATGGAAGCCCGGGGTCTGGTAGAATTCTCCCGGAAAACGAGAGCAATTACGGTAACGTGTTCACATTGTTGACAAAAGTAATTCTCGTGGCTCTCATGGCTCGGGA
>JAYEIR010000001.1:19875-63210 GCA_034660135.1 Thermodesulfobacteriota bacterium | reverse complement strand
CGAGGATTATTTTTTGAGCATAACGCAGAGATTGGGCGAAAAGACCATTAATCAACAAAATCATTCATAAGGTCGCTCGGCATGAGACTCTTTCCTGAGCGGCTTGCGATCACATTCAAAGCAGCACGGGCGGACAGACTTGCGTGCCTGCCCACCCTGGGATCTAATGCCGGAAAGGTCTTTGTGCCGAAACTTGATATGGACTCCATGGCCCAGAGAAGTCAATGGCTATTTTTTTTCTTCCCCGCCGATCCACCTGTCAATAGCTTCCTTGTCAAACCTCCAGACTCTACCAATGCGGATTGCAGGAATCTTGCCTTCTGCAGCATACTTACATATAGTGATTTCGTGTAACTTTAAGTATTTTGCAACTTCTTTGGTTGTCAGAATCTCGGGCATAATACACTCCTATGTTTTCTGATTTATTTAAAGGGTTTCTCGTGATACCAAAAAGCGTCAAATAACGCAGTACATTTTATTCTAAGCCTTAAAAAATATAAAGTCAACAAAAAATGCCATAACATTATGTATTTCGTTTGCATTGCATGTTTCCAAGTTCGATTCTGAAAAATTAAGGATTAAAGTAATAGCTCAATAATTAACGGCATGCGAGACAGGCACCGGGATCTCTTTTTTAAACCGCTAATTATTGAGCTGTTACGGATTAAAACCGTTATGAAATTCAAAGCATTTCCCATTCTAATTATCTTGGCATTCCTCTGTCTCTCACTGATGCAGGGTGACTACCATAAGGTCAAATTTATTTATGACGGAGATACAATAGTCTTGGACTGTGGTGAAAAAGTGAGGTACCAGGGAATCAATACACCGGAAATCGAACACAAAACGCAAAAAAGTGAATTTATGGCCTTTGTTGCAAGGGATCTTAACACTAATTTGGTAGGCAAATCCCGGATAAGGTTGGAATATGATAAGACCAAAAGAGATCAGTACGGCCGTCTGATCGCTTATGTATTCCTGGAGAACGGGGACATGGTGAACGCGATTCTGGTTCGAAAAGGCCTGGCCCACGTCATGTTTACACGAGACAATCTCAAATACAAAAACTTTCTCCTCCGCTACCAGCGAGAAGCAATGAAGAAAAATCTTGGAATCTGGTCCAGACTTCTAACAGGAGAAGAGAAAATATATCTCGGAAACAATAGGTCTTATCGTTTCCACAGGCCGGACTGCCCTTTTGGTAAAAAAATAAGCAGGGGGAATCTCGTGAAGTTCAGGTCTCCGTATGATGCCTACTGGGAAGGATACAGCCCTTGCAATCATTGTAGGCCCTGACAACCGGGCTGTATCGTCCCATAGATGATTCTGTTGATTTATGAGGATTTTCGTTCAAGATCAAGGCATGCGAAAGAAATAACTGCAGGTATCTGGTTGATATTCCAAGGATTGTTCTTTGAGCATAACGCAGAGATTGGGCAAAAAGACCATTAATCAACAGAATTATTCATGAAACACGGATTTTTTTATCACAGCCTTGTTATAGGCGTCCATGATATCCCTTCGCGTCAGAATTCCTAACAGCTCTGAAGGGTCGTCCGGGGATACAACCGGCAGGATAGAAAAATCCTTTGCTGTAATTTTTTCCATAGCATTATAAAGATCATCGTCAACTGACACGGTGACAACCTTGGATGTGGCGAGATCCCTGGCAACAACCAGATCTCTCAGATTTTCATCAAAGGCCACATCATGATAATCAATAAATGAAAGAATACCCTTAAGATTACCGCCCTCATCCACAACCGGAAAGCTGTTATATCTGCTTTTGGATATTTTCTCGGCTAATCTTCCCAGGGTCAAATTTTCCATCACGGTTTCCACCTGCGAATTCATCACATCTTTCACACATATCGATTTTAAGACATTGACTTCCTTGCCGCCCCTGATATTTACGCCCCTTCTTGCCAGTTTTAAGGTATAAATCGATTCCTTCAACAGGCCACCTGCCGCCAACGTGCTGATAATGCAGGCAATCATGAGCGGAAGAATAATCTTATAATTGCCTGTCATCTCAAAAAGCATCAATATCGCGGTCAAGGGACCATGAGTAGTCGCGCTCACAACAGCCGCCATACCCACAATACCGTAGGCCCCGGGGGAGGCCGTCACCTCAGGGAAAATATTATGAACCACTGTCCCGAAAAACCCTCCGGCCATAGCCCCCAGGAAAAGGGACGGAGCAAAGATACCCCCGGAACCTCCTGAACCAATGGTTATGGATGTTGCCAGGATCTTGCACAGGATCAGGATAAGCATCAGCCACCATGAAAGCTTCTGTAACAAGGACAAATCAATTGTCCCGTATCCCACACCCAAAACGTATGGGAAAAGAAGCCCCATACAACCGAGGATCAATCCCCCGAGGACGGCCTTGAGATACTCAGGAAATTTGAGATTTTCAAAAATGTCCTCCGTGCGATAGAGAATAGTGGTAAAAGACACAGCAACTACTGCACAAAAAAGGCCCAGGGTTACATATATTGGAAATTCCCAGGCACTGACCAGTTCGTAGTTAGGCACGATAAATGCCGGGAAATCCCCCAGAAAATGCCGGGAAACAGCCGTAGCAACAACCGAGGATATGACAATGGGGCTGAATGTTGCCAGACCGAAATCACCCAGGACGACCTCAAGGGCAAACATGGCGCCTGCAATAGGTGCGTTGAAGGTGGCAGCAATACCTGCAGCCGCACCACAACCCACCAAGGTCCTGATTCGATCACCTGAGACCTTGAGGAGTTGTCCTATGACCGACCCGACACCAGACCCAATTTGAACAATCGGCCCTTCTCTCCCCACAGACCCGCCAGTCCCTATACAAATGGCAGAGGCCAAAGACTTTATGACAACGATCCGTTTTCTTATTATGCCGCTTTTTAGTGCAACGGCCTCCATTACCTCCGGCACCCCGTGTCCTTTGGCTTCCCTTGCAAAAAAATAGACAAGGGGGCCTACAATTAGACCGCCAAGAGCAGGGATAGCTATCCTCCAATACCATGGAACCGACCCTGCCAGTCCAAGCAAGTCGCCATTGGACCCGTAGGAAATTGATTGAAAAAAGTCGATAAGATATCGAAAGCCAACGGATGCAAAACCGCCGGCCAGCCCCACAATAACCGCCAGTATGGTCATGGTGGTATATTCGTTGCTTTTGAATAGCTTGAAAACCGGATATTTTTGGAAAAGCTGTTGGTTCACTTCTTTTTGGTGGGATATTTCAAATCAGACCTAACAGTATAATGGTATCAACTGTCTCTCCCCTCCTTGTTCATTTCAGTGCCTTAAGTTTGGCCCTGGCAATCTTGGCCTCAGCCGAGTTTGGATAAATCTTAATGAGCTTTTTCAAGAGCAGCCTTGAGCTGGTTTTGTCATTTATCTCATGGAAAGCAAGTGCCTGCCTCAGCATTGCGTTGGGGACCTTGTTTCCTTTGGAATATCCTTTTATCACCTTCTGGTAAGCAAGGATAGCCTGCTCATACTGTTTCAAAGCCATGTAAGATTCCGCGATCCAGAATTGAGCATTATCTGCCAGGTCAGACTTGGGGTACTTTTCCAGAAAAGCCTTAAACCCTATGATGGCGGCTTCATACTGCTCATTTCGATAAATGACAAGCGTGGAATCATAGAGCTGCTTCTCTTGAGATCGAAGCACTTCTCCAAGAGGAGACGGAGATACAATTTCCTTGGGTTTCGCAGGAGCTTCTCTTAGGTCCGGGGACGCCTCTTTCCCTGGGGACTCGATGTGCAGGTATTCGTAAAGCCTTTTTACCATTGCTTCAAGCTCAGCAACACGCTCACTAAGGTTAGACAGATTTGCGTTCATTTCATCCTGTTCAGTAGTATCTCTCTCAACAAAATGTTTGACCAGATGCCGGTTGTCTGCCACGCGCCCTGAAAGATCTTGCATTTCCGCCCTGACCTTATCCATCTCGGCCCCCATTTCCGCCTGGCCTTCGCGGATAGATGCCAGCTTCTTTTCTTCAGATTGCCGGAGCGCGGTTATCCTGGCATCAAGATCCATGGTCTTATCTTTAAGGTACTGAATATCCTGAACACATGATGCAAACAGAAGGAGGGGAAGAACAGATAAACCAAGAACTCTGATAATGGTCTTGCGCAAAACTGATATCCTCATTCTAAAACCTCTTCTGAAACAATTAAGCCGACCTTCTCAGCCGCCTGCCCGCTTATGCCGGGAAATAATACATGAGCCCTTTTCCTTTGCAGCAAACAGACAGACCTGGAACAGATCGGCTCTATTAGATTTTTTGCTAAAGCTTGAAACGGGTGTTAGCACGTCGCATGGTAGTCATACGCCTATCACTTGATCAACGCAAACTCATCCCGCCTGTTCTTTGCCCAGGCTTTCTCAGTGTTCCGTGGATCAGCCGGCCTTTCTTCGCCATAGCTTATAGTTGAGATACGATCTCCTGAAATTCCCAACGCCATAAGAAATTTTTTTGCGGATTGCGCTCTTCTCTCCCCAAGGGCGAGGTTGTATTCAGCAGTACCTCTATTGTCACAGTTACCCGCGATGCGAACCGAATAGGCAGGGTTCCTGCGGAGCCACTCCGCTTTTATCTTCAAGTTGGCCTTGGCCTCAGGCTTCAAGTTCGCCTTGTCAAAGTCAAAATAGATATTCTCGGATTCAAACAGACTGATTTCATCTGCCAGCGCTTTTATCCTCTCAGCCTCTGCGAATCTTGCCTGTCGGTCAGCCTCTTGCTCAGCGGTTTCTTTGACTATTATGGTTTCTTCAACTACCTCTGTAGTCGGTGTAACACCCTCTGAAACCTGAACCTGCTTTTTTGCGCAAGACGTCATCAGTAAAAGGGACGAGCACACAAAAGCCACGGCAATCAAACCTGTCATCAATTTTTTCCACATACTCCCTTTACCTCCTGAATTATTAGTTAATTTGAAATATCCATATTAAGCTTCCAACAGATGGGCAATAAAATCCGCTATGAATTGACAACACTAAACCATTTACTATCAAACCAGAGCTTTTTGCAAGAGAAAATACATCTAAATAGATGAAAAAATGATTTCTAACACTTCCATTTCGTTATTTCAAGGAGTTATGCGTTATCATATTTTTTGGAATAAAAGCACAAGGGACTCACGCTCCAGGCAGGGAGACTCGGAACGAAAAGACATTATTGCTTGCTTAACAGAGCTACAAAAATAGTAACTGGTCAGGTTATTAGCCTAAGTAATTACCAAGACTATAAGAGTCCCCACGACGGAGCACTTTGATCTCCCTTTAGAGAAGTTATCTTCCTCTGATTCTGTCCGTTCACGTTCATAATATACAAGTGATAACGGCCTTCCCTATTAGAGCTGAATATAATATGCCTCCCATCAGGTGACCAGCAGGGGTCTTCATTATCACCGCTGTTATCGGTCAATTTTCTCAAGGAACCACCATCGGAGTCAATGGTATAGACTTCAAAATGTCCGTTATCCATTGAAGTAAAGGCAATTCGATCCAGAGACGACCAGGCAGGAGAAGTATTGTACTTTCCTTCAAAAGTAAGTCTCTTCTCTGTCCCATCTTTCAAGTTCAGGACGTAGATCTGCGGAGACCCTGAACGGTTTGACACAAACGCAATCCTGCTTCCGTCGGGTGAAAATGAAGGGGAGACATCTATAGCCCAGTGAGAGATCAAATGTTTCAGGATCTTGCCCCTCAAATCAATCATGTAAATATCCGGATTGCCTTTCAGGCTTAAAGTGAGCGCTAATTCAGCACCGCCAGGTCTCCACGCTGCACCGATATTCAAACCTGATCTGCCGGAAATTCTCCTGACAGTATCGGAAGAAAGGTCCTGAAGGTAGAGCATGGGGGCATCTTCTTTGTAAGAATTGTAGACAATCTGCTTTCCATCAGGAGAAAATCTGGGAAGCAGAGAGATGGTCTTATCTGATGTCAACTGATGCACATTGTGCCCATCATAGTCAGACACATAAATCTCTTTGTGTCCCGTGGCATTTCCCACAAAGGCAAGCTTGGTGAGAAAGGGCCCCTCGTGCCCGGTTAATGTCCGGATTATTTCGTTTGAAAGGCGATGCATAACATAACGGTAATGCTGCATATCTCCCAAAGCCCTTTTGCCAAGAATCTGGCGACCCCGGAAAACATCAAACAGCCTGATCTCCACCTCAACGCTACGCCCTATGCAGGTATATGCTCCCGTCAAAAGAAGCTCCGCACCAATCACAGACCAGTCCTTGAAACAAATTTTTTCCTGGGCAAGAGATGCATCATTTTCTTCTTCTAAAAAGGCCGCCTTGTCTATTGGAGTGAAATACCCACTGAGATCAAGGTCATTGGATATCACTCCTGCTAACTTGACAGACAGTTCTGAATCTCCATCCTTGGGATTTAGACTCTTGAAATCCGGAATTGCAATCTTGAATTTCCTAATGGAAGGGGCGTTGATATCTATGTAGATTCTCCCAACGCTGTATTCAGGAAAGGAAAAGGAGCTAAGCAATAAAATTCCTACCAACCAGGCAACACGAAACCCGGCGACCCTTGCCCTGCAAAAAATACTTGGTTCTGTGAACATAGGTTAAAATCTCCAGAGATCTAATATCCCTCTAATTCCCTGAGATTGAAATTGATTTCAATTTCATCATAGCTTTTTCTGTAGCCTTCGGGAAAAGGGGGTATGGGGTCAGAGCGATCAACGGCCTTTTGGACCGACTGATCGAAAATGACATTGGAGGATCGTCTCTTGAACCATGATTTCAGGATAGCACCATTGCTCTGAACCCTCATCACAACAATAGCCTCAAGATTTTTCTTGCTATCCAGGCCGGCAAGAGCAACCGGATAGGCCCAGTTTCCTTTAATCCACTCCTCAACCTCCATCAGATACATCCTGATAGTAATTCCGGAATCTGCAACGCCACCCCTAAGGTTTTCTGACACTTCGCCTTTGACACGCGTCTCCAGTTTTGTGATTGCCTGTTCGATATGATCTTTTCTGCTATCCTTGACCTTCCTCTCAACTCTTGATACCGCCTGGTCTATCAGCTTGGTCGGAGATGCCTTGGGTTTCTCTGCCTTCTTGCTTTTTGTTTTTACGACCCTTTTGGCAATGACAACCGGTTTTTCTTTTTTTCCCGGCCTGCTGATTCGTTTTGCCGGGGCAGCCTTTTTTTTCTTGTCGAGTCTTTTGGCAGTCTTTGGCCTATCATTTTCCTTAGCCTTTAATCGCCTTGTCCGAGGCATCTCAACCAGGTCCACCTCGTAAACAACTCCTTTGATCATCCTGGTCGGTATCTGCCCCGGAACAAACAGGATTATCGAAAAAAGGCCCAGGTGAAACGCAATTGATAGAAGGACCATTTTGCTCCACTTTTGATCCATCAGGTTTTTGGAACTGGAGGCAGACACTAATACTTCCATAGAAATCAATCCGCAGGCTCGGTAACCATACCCAGCTTGTCAATCCCGGCCTGTTTGATTTTTGAAATAACTTTTATTACGAATCCGTAAGGGACATCTTTGTCCGCTCTCAGCAAGACCTCCTTTTCTCTCCTGTTTTCAAAAATCTTTTTTATCTTTGTCTCCAATAGGTCAAATTTGATCAGGTGTGTTTCTAAAAATATCTCCCTCTTTTTGTTAATAGTCAATATCAAAGGGTCTTCCCGGGTCTTGATGTGTTTGGTGGTAGTCTGGGGAAGATTGACGTCCACGCCCTGAATCATCATAGGAGCAGTCACCATGAAGATGATAAGGATAACAAGCATCACATCCACAAGGGGCGTGAGGTTGAGGTCTGACATCAATTTTTTGCCGTTTCCTGCCTGGTTCATTGTCGTCTTGGAGCTGTTTTCGCAGCCGTCTCTATTTGAAAAGTTGTCTTTCGACCATGCTCAAAAAATCAGATGTGAAGATATCCATCTCGGTCTTAAGGGACAACACCCTGTTAGTAAAGTAATTATATGCAATGACCGCTGGAATGGCCACTACCAGGCCGGCAGCCGTCGTGATAAGGGCCTCCGATATCCCTGGTGCCACAACCGCAAGGTTTGCCGACCCTTTAAGCCCAATTCCCCTGAAGGCCCCCATAAGCCCCCAAACAGTGCCGAAAAGACCGATAAAAGGAGCCGTATTCCCAGTAGAAGCCAAAAAACCCAGTGTCTTTTCCAGTTTATTCACCTGATCAAGATTGGCCCTGTTCAACGACCTCTCCAAATTATCCATAATCGTCTGCTGGGATTGATGAAATCTGACTTTGCCTGCCTTGTCTGATTTAGAGACATTGGGTCCGGAGATATCCTGGTCATCCTTGGAGGAGGCCTGAATTTTTTTGATACGGCTGAGTTCAGTATATCCTGTCCTGAAAAGGCGGGCGACCGGGCTGAATTTCAGTTCTTCACATATACTGTATATCTTTTTCAATTCCCTGTTTTCCCTGAAAAGCTCGAGAAAAGTCGCAGTCTGCTTTTTAGCCTTGCGAAGCAAGCTGAATTTCACGAAAACTATGGTCCAGGAAATAATTGAAAAGATGAGAAGGACCCATAATACGAACTTCGCCATCGGCCCGGCGTAGATTACCATCTGGACAATATTCTGGCCAAAGGCCGTCTCCATTGAAGCGCCGAATGGCGTTTGAATAACAAATGGAATGCTCATCATGATAACATCAGACCTCGTTAAGTGGTTAAGTGGTCGAGTAGTTGATATAAAGGATTCGAGGATTCAAGGATTCAAGGGGTCAAGTGCTTTCTTTCTATTCAATAAATGCTTTGAGCATCCTCTCGACCCCTACTATCCCAATCCCGCCAACTCTTTTGGAGATGATCATAGACTTATTAGGAACGTGGACGAAACAACTTCCGTAAGTAGGCGCTCGGATTTAGGGTGGATTTGTTCGATCCGAAAGCTCAAAACCACAGTAATAGCAAGACTATTTCGAGGATTTTGAGATTGAGGACCGGACAAAGATGCCCTGAAGCCGGGATGCATAGTTGTGGAAGTTATTTCGTCCACGTTCCTTAGTTCTCAGTACTCAGTAAATTTGATGCATTCGTAACAAGTCTGTTTCCCTCCTAAATCTCCCTCCACAGTTGTCCGCTCTTGGAAGGATCATACCCGCCCAGAGACCGAACACGTTCCCGGAAATGTTGCGATTCGATTGTCTCAAGCACCGCCATGATATTTGGCTGATCCAACATAGAGCTTGGGACAATCAGGTCATACTGTTCTGTTTCCATTGGAATGAAATCCAGATCAAGGGCCTTCGCTGCCGCGAAGATACCAATGCCACAGTCAGCAGCCCCACTCAGGACATCCACTGCCACTGCCATGTGGGTGAATTCTTCATGATCATATCCATTGATAGACTCAGGTTTTATCCCCACCTGATTCAATTTGTAATCAAAAAGAACCCTTGTCCCTGATCCTGACTGACGATTAATAAACGTGACGTCACTTCTGACAAGATCTTCCATCCCCCTGATGCCCTTTGGATTACCCTTTGCCACCATGAGTCCCTGGTCCCTTAATACCAGGTGGAAGACACTGACCGGCATTCCCTTGAGATATCTTCTTATGAAGGAAAGATTATATTCCCCTGTCTCCACATCCAGAAGATGTGAGCCTGACATATGACAGGCCCCCCTTCTGAGGGCCATCAGGCCTCCAAGGCTGCCAACATTACCTGATGGCATGCGGATGTTTCGTCCTTTACGTCTGATCTCATCTGCCAGGATATCGATAGTAATGTCATGACTACCGATAACAACGACAGTGTTCAGAAGATCTTCCTCTCTCACAAGGAGTTCCGCCTCAACCGGGTGGCCCTGGGAAATGCCCTCGGAAAGCGCAGAGATACGAATAATTCCTTCCGCCCTCGTAAGCGTTGTAATCGCGCCTGCTGCCCTTGGGAGAGGAGTGGCAACGTAGTTGGAACCAACTTTACCTATGTTCACCCGCAGGAATTCATCTGTTCCCAATTTTGACGGTATATCCCTGGTAGGCTGGACCATTATTGTGTCTCGCCCGACAGCATGAGAGGCCTGTAGACTGTGGAGTAATGGTTTCACGAACTGTTCAAAGGAAAGCGCCGCCGAAACCGTATAGCCGGGGTTGCCCACAACAGGTTTTCCATTCACAACGCCAAGGATCGTAGGCTTACCCGGCATCATAGCTACGCCATGTGCCAGGACCTCCCCCATTTCACGGATAATATGGGCTGTATAGTCCTTGGTCCCGGCCGAGGATCCTGCATTAATAAGGATAACATGCGCCTCGGATTCAACCGCCCGCATCAAGGCCTCGCGTATCCTTTCTTTAAGATCAGGCACAATATCATAGACTATTGGGATAGCATTGCATTCCCGAACAAGACCGGCAAGCACCAGGGAATTGGACTCGATTACCTCGTGCTTTATCTGGGTCTGTGTTTCTTTTATGTCCTTAGGGCTTACAAGCTCTGTGCCTGTTGGGATAATAACCACCAGGGGCCTTTGCCATACCTTGACGGAAAAAACACCCGCGCTTACAAGGGCACCTGCGTCATATGGTCGAACCTGGTGGTTTTGAGGTAAGAGCAATTGGGTTGCGACAATATCCTCCCCCACCTTGCGAACATGTTGCCACGGATAGGCAGCGGACCGGATTTCCAAATGCGCTTCATCCACCTGATGTAGCTTTTCCACCATAATGACCGAATCATAACCATCAGGAATGGGATGACCGGTGTTGATCCAAACGGCATCCGTCCCTATCTTCAAGGCCTTTGGGTGTCTCTCTGTGGCTCCGTAGGTGTTCTCCGCCTTCACAGCAATGCCGTCCATGGCCGCACAATGAAAGGCAGGTGCGGAATACCTTGCAAAGACCGGCTCAGCCGTAACTCGACTCAAGGCGTCTTCGCTCCTGATTACCTGGACTCCAGTCCGTTGATCCGGCCCAAAGCGTGAAAAAAATAAATCCCTGGCCTCCTCAAGACCTTTCATTGAAAGATAGATCTGCCTCTTCACTCGGTGTCTCCATTCAAAAAAGCCGGACTTCTACGTCCTGGCCCTCGTAAAGTCCTTCCGTATTCATATCAATCCGGATTAGTCCGTTACCCTCAACCAATGTTGAAATCAGTCCGGATTTACCCAAGACCGGTTCGGCCATCAAGCCTCCCCCCTCTTGAACTAACTTCACGCGAACATAATCCTCCCTGCCGCTCGCCGATTCAATGTTTCTCGCGAGCCTGGCCTCAACCCTGGCTTGAAATTCACCGGGGAAACTACTATATCCTGAAAGCCTGAGAATCAGAGGCATCAAGAAGATCTCCGCTACCACAAGGGCAGAAGCCGCATGGCCCGGCAACCCGATGACAGGCTTCGGGCCGGATCTGCCGATTATTGTCGGTTTGCCCGGACTGATAGATATCCCATGGACGAGGAGCTCAAACCCGGGGAGGGCCTCAAATACTTTCAGCGTAAGGTCTCTTGTTCCCACGGAGCTTCCGCCGGATATCCATAGCGCATCCGCCTGCACAAGACCTCTTTCGACCATTCCCCTCAGGGACTCAAAATCATCAGGACTTAAGCCGATGAAAATGGGTTCTCCTCCGGCCTGCCGGCACAATGCCTCCAGGGTATAGCGGTTGATATCTCTGACCTGCCCGGGCCTTGGAATCTCATCTATAGAGATTATTTCGTCGCCTGTTGATATAATACCGATCTTAGGCCTTCTGTAAACAGAGATCTGCAAATTACCAAGTCCTGCCAGGAGTCCCAGATCCTGAGGTCGCAATCTGTGTCCTTTCTCAAGGACTGTCTCCCCTTGTCTGAGATCATCTCCGCGCTGGATTACATTCTCCAGGGGTGATATGGCACGGCTGACCTCCAGGGTTGTTTCATCCAAAAGATTACAATACTCAACCATGACCACTCCGTCGGCACCCTCAGGCAACATGCCCCCGGTAGAAATTCTTGCTGCCTTGCCTGCGTCAACGACCAGTCCTGGCTCCTGGCCCATCAGCACTTCCCCGCACACTTCAACCATGGCAGGGAGACTTTCACTGGCACCAAAGGTGTCTTTTGCCCTTATTGCATAGCCATCCATAGCAGACCTGGAGAATTCAGGCAGATCCTCCCGGGCTACCACGTCCCGGCTCAGCACTCTACCAAGCGAGGCCTCAAATGGAACGATTTCTTCTCCTGAAGGACCAAACTGATCTACAATCTTGAGCACTTCGTCAGGTCTTTTGACTTGAAAAAAGGATTCCATATTTGGGGCCTTTATCGGTTATTGGTTATCAGTTATTGGTTATCAGTTAATTTGATTTTTAACCCTTCGCCTGTTTCGAACTTCAGTTCTATAAGAATTAAGCAGACGTAGCTGGTTAGGCTGAAGGCTGTTAGTTTTCTAAGTCTACGCTATCTGCGCATTGATCAAAGCAAGGCGCCCAAAACCTTCTCAGTCTCCACAATCTTTTATTCGCAGTTAGAAATGTTGGAAAATTCCCTAATTGCTCGATAGATCAGAAGCACCACTTCGTCAGCCAGTTCAAACGCTCTGAGCTTCGTATGATCACGCATAATTCTCTCCTACAGCCTAAATGCCTGCAGCCTATCTACCTGACCAGTTACAAACAGGCGTTAATTCTAACATAACCTGTCATTATGTCACAGGTCGTCTAAGCCTTCAATAAAAAAAGCCGGGCTGCTTTTCTATCAGGGGTCAAAGATTTCACTTGAAAAAACGGAGTGTTTTAGTCAATATAGGGGGCAAGCCATTCCTATTCAAAATAGAAGGCCTATCGCCCCGCACCTAATTTTTGATTTGCACAATCTCGAATTCAAATTGAGGAGGGTTTTCATTGAAGAAAAAGAAGCCTTATATAAAGCATGTTTACTGGTTGACCAAGGATGAAGAAAAAAGCCTGAAAGAAGAACTCACTTCCCGTAACATTAAGCTGAAATCGGCCAAGGGAATAGTATGCACCCCCTTAGACATAATAAACAAGATTTCAAGTGTTTCACCAGAAGTATGGAACGATACATGCGGCAGGCAAGGCAGTTGGTATCGAACCTCAGACAAAAACGGCCTGTATCTGATAGTCAGCTCATTCGAACTTGAGGGTTATGAAGACAAAAAATACGCCACTATTACAGAGTCGGATTTTGTAGCGCTACGTCTGGCCACAGCAGAAGACAAGAATGAGCTTGTCCTTGACAGATCTCTTGAAAAGCGCATTCCTGAAGAATGGAAAAGGCCGGGTGAAACAGAAAAAAGGATCTACCTGAGATGGGCAAAAAGATTCGGGTCTGACGTCCAGGACTACGCCTTTCTGTACCTCTCGCATACTGCCAATCATGCCAATTTTATAAACCCCAGCTTCTTCATCAAAGACAATGATGGGATCATTCCCTATTCCATAGACCGCACCGCCCATCTCTGCTCCTGCTGTGTGGAGCTGTTTCAAGTCTTGGGAAGCGAATATGACAAGAAACTGGTGGCGCCATGCCCAGGGGCTTGTATTTTTGCCCGCCTCGAACCGGACCGCTATCTGCTTGTCGAAAAGCCCTCTTCTTCCATCTAATGCCTATCCATAAGTAAAGAATCCACGCCGAGAGGACGTGACCTTGATTTGCCCCCTGGAAGAGGGCTTACTCCTGCGTGCATTCACAAGTACCTAAAAGTGTCTCTGACTACGCTCACACAATCTATCCTTATTCGTTGGGGGACTGATCAGTATCCTTCAGCCTACAGCCTTCAGGCTAACAACCTGAGTTACGCCCCCTATCTTCTACGCAGGCTCCAGACAGGCCTGCCCGCCATCGCGAGCCGCTCAGGCGAGGCGGGCGGGCAGAGAAAGGCATACGTCACAATGGAAGAATCTCCTTTGGGGCTGTCCCCAGTGAAGTAGAAAAATAAAGGCATTTCACGGGGCTGTCCGGAGAAGGATATCAAGGCCAAGCTGCTGTTCAATAAATTGAGGCAGATCTTTGCGGCCTTTAAAAGAGATCCCTCTGTTAGTAAGGCCTAAAGGTTAAAATTAGGATTGCTGTTATAGTGCTTGATCTATGGAAAAAGATCGGTTAGCTTCTATGGCTTGAAAAGAACCCCTTATTGAGGTAATTTGTTTCAAATATGTATGAAAGGACTGCTACCGTTTAATGCTCAGTGAACCCAACAGTGTGACAATAGATCTTTCGGCCCTGGTTCATAATCTTCGGCACGTGAGAAGGCTGACAGGGCAGGACAAAAAAATCATGGGCGTTATCAAATCAGACGCCTATGGGCACGGTCTTTTGCCTGTAGCCCAGACCCTTGAAAAAAATGGAATCGACTGCCTCGGGGTGGCCTACCTGCACGAAGCACTTGAACTGAGGAGACACGGGATCAAGCTGCCTGTTGTTGTCCTGTGCGGCATCCAAACCCAAGATGAATCCAGTGAAGTTGTGGAAAAAGACCTCACGCCGGTTGTCTTTGATCTAAACGCGGCAGAACTCCTGGACCGGGAAAGTGTGAGGCAGGGAAAAAGGACATCCATCCATATCAAGGTTGACACCGGGATGGGCAGGCTCGGAATCCCCCATACCGAAACAGGTGAATTTATCCAAAGGATCACGGGTTATAAGAGTCTAAATATAGAGGGCCTGACCTCTCATCTCTCATCGGCTGATGAAAGTCCAGGCGATTTCACAAAAAAACAGATTGAATACTTCAGCAAGGCTATTGAGGTGGGACGTTCAATGGGTTTGAATCTGCCGTTCAACAGTCTTGCCAACAGCGCCGGCATCATGGCCCATAAGAACTCCCGGTTTGAGATGGTTCGGCCGGGGATTATGCTGTACGGCGGAGTTCCCTCGCCTGACTTCGTAAGCCCTGTTCACCTGAAACCTGTAATGCATTTCAAAGGCAGGATCTTGCAAATCAGGGACCTGCCGGATCACACGCCTGTCAGTTACGGGAAGACTTACCACACAAAAGGCCCGCGCCGCGTGGCAATACTTTCAGCCGGTTACGGAGACGGCCTGCCACGGCGTATGTCAAACAGGGGGAATGTCCTCATCAGAGGAAAAAGGGTCCCGGTAGTAGGGAGAATCTGCATGGATCTCACCATCTGCGATATAACCGGACTCGAGAATGCAGAGAGAGGAGACGAGGTGGTCTTTCTGGGTTCTCAGGGCAAGGAAACGATTACGGGGGATGACTTGGCCGGATGGGCCGATACTATATCATACGAAGTGTTGTGCTCCATTGGTCATCAAAATAAAAAGGAATATATTTGATGAGAAAAAAAATCAATGCTGTGCTGATGGCAACCCTGGACCACTGTTTCGAAACCGGGCTGCTTTCAAAAACTCCTGTTCCTGACTATGTAATAGAAATCCCCAATAATCCTGATCATGGTCATTTTGCCACCAATCTGCCCCTGACGCTTGCATCAACTCAGAAACGACGCCCATCGGAGATCGCATCAACCATTGTTGATCACATCAAAGATGATGAAAATCTCCTTGAAAAGGCTGAAGTGGCCGGTCCGGGTTTTATTAACTTCAGGATCAGGCCGGAGAAATGGCACGGAATATTATCCGATATTGTCTTGTCAAAGGAGAACTATGGCCGGAATGATTTGGGGCAGGGTGAAAAAATTATCGTTGAGTATATAAGTGCCAATCCAACAGGGCCTCTTCATGTCGGGCATGGCCGGGGTGCCGCCTTAGGTGATACGCTTTGCAGGATTCTCTCCGTCTGCGGATACGATGTTGTCCGTGAGTTTTATATAAATGACGCAGGACTACAGATCAGACTCCTCGGCGAATCAATTTTCAGCCGGTTTAAACAGGAAAGTGATTCTGAGTATCCGTTTCCCGAAAACGGTTACCATGGCGATTATGTCCTGGATTTGGCAAGGACCATTTCCCAGAAGATCGATCTCAACGACATACCCGAAGAGCAGGCAATAGAGATCTGCACCGAGAAGGGCAAGGCCATGATGCTTGAACAGATAAAGCATAACCTGGCCGAATTCGGGATCGAGTTTGATGTCTGGTATAGTGAAAGCGATCTTTATAGCTCGGGCCGGCTCCAGGAGGTCCTGGATGCAATGAAGGCCAAAGGAGAGCTGTATCAAAGTGGTGGGGCCCTGTGGATCAAGACGTCTGATTTTGGGGATGATAAGGATCGGGTCATTAGAAAAAATGACGGCCAGTTCACCTATTTTGCCGCTGATATCTCCTACCATCTGAACAAGTACAAGAGGGGTTTCACCAGGGCCATCAATATCTGGGGAGCAGACCATCACGGGTATGTACCAAGGGTGAAGGCAGCGCTTGCGGCTCATGGGATTCCCGATGACTGGCTTTCTGTCATGCTTATCCAGCTTGTGAAGCTTTGGGAGGGTGGTAAGGAGATCAAGATGTCTAAGAGGTCTGGAAACTTTGTCACGCTCAAGGAATTAGGTGATGAGGTTGGAGTGGATGCGGTTCGCTTTGTGTTTCTTACCAAAAATCACGAATCACCGCTCGATTTTGACATTGATCTTGTCAAAAAACAGGATAGTGAAAATCCTGTCTACTACGTGCAGTATGCTCATGCCAGGATATGCAGCATTTTCAGAAAGGCTGCGGAAAAAGGTATCTCCTTGCGGGATCAAGAGCAGGTGTCTCCGGAACCCCTTGCATTAGATGCAGAAATGGCACTAATCAGGCGCATGGCCGAATTCCCATCACTTTTGGAGGATATCTGCAGGACACTGGAGCCCCATCGTCTGACATACTATCTAACTGACCTGTCCGCATCCTTCCATAGATACTTCAACCTGGGGACAAAATATCCAGATCATCGCATTGTTACCGATGACATGGGCCTGAGCCGGGCAAGGCTTCTCCTCGCAAAGGCAGTAAGGTTAGTCATAGCAAAAGGCCTTGACCTGTTAGGCATAAGCGCGCCGGAAAAAATGTAAAAAGGCATTGACTCAGGTTCACGGCAATCCACCCTGAACGTGACAGATTTACAAAAGTAAAGAAGTAACTATTTAGTAGGCACAAAGGGGCAGAGGCACAAAGAAAAAGCGAAACCACAGTAAACTTATTCCTGGGCATTGCAACGGGTTCGCGATAGGAATGAGGCGTGAAGGGGTATAAGGTAAAAAATATGAGGTGTAAGGTACAAGGTATAACAAGGGAAAGCAACTCCGCCGTGCACCCTGAATCTTTCTGTTATCTACGCCGCAGTGACTAAAGATGATGCACAACGTAGCAGACGGACTTTTTACGAAGCCGTCAAAGGTCGGTCGGCGCCAGACAGATTTACCCAGTTGAATTCATAGTCTATTCAACCAGGGCCAGACCAACCAGATACACCAAACGGGCTCTTAACCTTTGTGCCTCTGTTCCTCTGCCCCTTTGAACCTGAGTCGTTACGAAAAGAATGTACGTCCTTTGATATGACAGCAACGCCAAAAAAAAAATATCACATAGAATTATCCCTCACGTCCTTGTTTCTCTGGGCCCTTGGCTTTTTCCTCCTTTTGGCCTGGGTTTTTGTCTTGGGGATTTTTGTGGATCGTGGTTTTTTCTCAGAGGGTGTCCAGACATTAAAAGAGCTTAAGGGACAGGTCGCAAACATTCAGGCCCTGGTCACCAGGAAAGACTCGTCAGAACTGGATGTGATAAAAAACGTGGAAAAGGATCCGGAACTCGCGTTTTATGAAAAACTTTCCGGCAAAAAAGAAGAAGTTCGCCGGAAGATTCAACCATCTGTAAAAAAGAGGCCGGACAAACCCCGCAAGCCTTTGCAGGAGAGTGTAGTATATTCCGTGCAGATAGCCTCGCTTGATAACGAAATCAAGGCATCAGCAATGGTAAAACGATTGTTAGATCGCGGCTATCCTGCCTATTCTTACAGGGCAGTTATTAACGGCAAGACCTACTACAGGGTGAGGTGCGGCCCATTCAAGAACAAAGATGAGGCCGGTAAGTTGAGAAACCTCCTGGCAAAAAAAGAGAAGATCAAAGGCTTTGTCGCCAGGGTTGAGAAATAGGGGAAGATACACATGCATATCAGAAAAGCAATTACAGCTGATGTTAAGACTATCCACAAGATCCTCAATCACTATGCGAATCAGGGTCTTTTACTCCCAAGGTCATTAAGTGAACTCTATGATCACGTGAGAGACTATTATGTATTAGATAGCGGTGACCAGGAACTACGGGTTTTGTCTGAAAAAAATCCTTTGGTTGCAGATGACGGCAGACCCGCTGACCCCGAAGACCGGGGGCAGATTATTCAGGGCGTATGCGGGCTCAACATATGCTGGGAAGACCTGGCTGAAATCAAGTCCCTTGCAGTTTCCGAATCCCAGAAAGGCAAAGGCTTCGGTCTTCAACTTGTCCAGGCCTGTCTTGAAGAAGCCCGTTTTTTCGGGCTGAAAAAGGTGTTTACTCTGACCTATGTTCCCGAGTTTTTTATCAAGATTGGGTTTAAGCCCGTGGAAAAGTCAGTCCTTCCCCACAAGATATGGTCGGATTGTCTGAATTGCCCCAAGTTTCCTGACTGCGATGAGAATTCACTGATGATGGACCTATAATAAAGTTTTGGTTTTGAGACTCAACACTTCGTATTGTTGGAGGATAAGATAAGATGTTTGGCATAGGAATGCCGGAACTTATTATTATTTTGGTTATTGCATTGATCGTTATCGGGCCAAAGAAACTGCCCGATCTTGCCAGGGGGCTGGGAAAAGGCATGGCGGAATTCAAGAAGGCTACACAGGATATCAAGGAAAGCCTTGATGTTGACGAAGAATTGCGGGAAGTAAAAGAGGATATTGTGGATTCCATCACCGGTATGGCCACACTGCAAAGCGATTCTGTGCCCCCGGATTCCCCGGAAGAGAAAAAGCAAGGACGTGATCACCTTGAGGAAACCCTTGGAGAGCGAAAAAACACAAAAAGCAGTTAATTCCAGATCTCGTTAAGTGATCGAATAGTTAATTTCCCAACTCAACGACTCAAGCATTCAACTGAGGCAGTTTCAAAATGTTCAATTTTGTCCAAGGTCAAGGAAGGCGAAAATTTTAACCACAGGAATATGTTGAATATTTCGAGGATTAAAATTTGAGACTGACCCCAGTACCATCTTCCGGAGCTACGGGGCAGGCACAGAGATTGGGCAAAAGGGGGCGTTTTGAAACTGGCTCAGAAACTGGCTCAACTGTTTGACGATCTCTGGTGCTCTACTCAGGTCAACAGTTCAAGGCAGCCAACCGCGAACCTTGAACCCTGAAACGGACAAACATGAATGACAAGGAAAAACAGCCCTTTTTAAGCCATCTCGAAGAACTCCGTAAAAGGCTGATTGTCTGTGCAGTTGCGGTGGGAGTTGGTTTTGGAATCTCATATTTTTTTTCCGAAAGGCTTTTTCAGTTTTTGGTCTCGCCCCTTTATGCGGTCATGCCCGAGGGAGACCACCTGATTTTCACTAATCTGCCGGAGATGTTTTTCACCTACATCAAGGTGGCATTTATAGCGGGCATCTTGATTTCAGCACCCCTTATCTTCTATGAGCTATGGATGTTTGTGGCCCCCGGCCTGTACAAGAAGGAAAAAACCCTTGTAATCCCCTTTGTTGTGTTTTCCACTATTCTTTTCGTTGGGGGATCTCTATTTGGCTACTTTGTCGTGTTTCCTTTCGGGTTCAAATTCTTTGTGGGATTTTCCAACGAATATGTGAAGGCCCTCCCTTCGGTAAAGCAGTACTTTTCTTTTTCCATCAAATTGCTCTTTGCCTTTGGTCTCGTATTCGAGCTCCCGGTCGTCATTTTCTTCCTCTCCAAAATAGGGCTCGTGACGCCCGAGCTACTGAGGCGAAAGCGCAAGTATGCTATATTGCTGACCTTTGTCATGGCTGCCATGCTTACTCCACCTGATGTCATCACCCAGTGCATGATGGCAGGCCCTTTAATAGTGCTGTATGAAGTAGGAATCTTGGTTGCCAGTTTCGCCCGCAAGAAAAAAGAAGCTTAACGTGACACCTAAAACCTGCAATTAGCTTTTAGCAATTAGCCGTTAGCTTAAAGACATCGTTAAGTGGTCGAGTGGTTGAGTAGTTAAGGGGTTAAAATCATAGCCCTATTCGTTTTCAGCAAGAAAATTGGACATTCAGCCCTTAGCTGTTAGCAATTAGCTTCTTATGAAACAACCTAATAACAGCCTAATAACAGCCTAATAACACCTAACACCTAACACCTAATAGCTAACAGCTAATAGCAAGTCTTGCCGGCAATCGATATTGTCCAAAAAATTGGCATATTTTCACAGAAATTTACGAGGTCTGTAGCTTAAAGACTACAAGCATTTGTATAACTTTACGCTGAATTGAAACTTTCATTTTTTGATGCAACTGTATCGTCTGACAACCGATTGATTTTATGGAGCTAATAGCTAACGGCTAACCGCTAATTGCATTTTTTAGGTGACACTACAATCCGCCTGCCGGAAACAGTCAACAGAATCGGTTCCTTGATCACCTCTCCACGGGAGTCGAATGATATTGTCCCCGTAACGCCCGGGAAATCCTTATGTTCGAGAAGTGCCTCGTGAATATCCCTTCTCGTGCAGACATCTTCTCCGGCCATAATTTCCTTTAACAACCTGATTGTATCATAGCCGGTCGCTGCCAGAATGCCAGGGTCCGAGTCAAAGTTGGCCAGGTATTGCTCCACAAACCTCTCGACCCCGGGCCGGCCGGATCCTTCAATAAAGCCGGAAGGGAAAATAGCATCCTGGACATAATCCCCGGCCATGTCTATAAGTTCCGGAGACTGCCAGAGGCTTGTACCCATCAACTGAACATCCAGGACATCATGGTAGACCAACTGTGGAGCAATCATGACAATTCTCTGAAAATTGTCCGGCATGAAGACCGCTTCAAAATCAATAACAGGTTCAGGCTCTTCAGGATATATCTCGCTTTCATCCTGTTCCGGGGGCCGCATTTCTCTAAGCTTCCGGACAAGAAATTCTGGTCTGGGATAGTAAATGCCTGTAATCTTCTTGATCTGCCTGGCAAAATCTGTTTCTTCAGGCCCGTAGGACTCTGCAGCGGTTACAATTCCTCCCGTTTCCTCTAACCTGTCCCAGAAAAGATTCATATAAAACCGCCCATAGGAATTGTCCGGATACAGAATAGCAAAGCGCTTTATCCCCATTTCATTTATTGCCGTGTCCACAAGACGTCCGACTTCCTGCGAGGGGGTCATAAAATTACGAAACACCATGTCCCCTGCTTCAGTGATCCCTTTTTTCTGGGTAAGGGTGATTATCGGGACACCGAGTTCCTCGGCCTTCTCTGCCACGGCCACGGCTGTCCTGCTGGAGAGGGGGCCGATAACCGCCATCACTTTTTCGTTCTTGACCATATCTTCGAGTTCGGCCACTGCCTTCTCGGATTTGGCCTGGGTATCTCTTATCACCAATTCCAGGGAAGGACCCTGCCCTGAATCAGCAAACATATCCATTCCAAGCTCAATTCCGTTCAGGACTTCTTCCCCATAGATGGAAAAGGGTCCGCTCAATGGAAGCAAACACCCTACAGTCCCCTTTTCCACTGACATCTCCTCATGTATCCGGTCCAGGAGTTCCTTCCCTTTTGAGATCCATGACGGGTCCTGAGTTGACTGAACCAATGACCTTGCAGCATGTTGCGCATTTTCCAATTCGTCCTGTTCCAGAAAAAGGAAAGCCAGCCTGTAGTAGGCCTTTGGCGCATAGTTACTGCCAACGGCATAGGGTGCCAGTCTTTGAAGTTCTTCAACAGTTGTTTTTTCTATTAGTTTGCCCAGTTTTTCGTTGAGAGCTCTCTGCCTCTGTTCATTGTCAAGACTTTCGTTCATGGCCTTAAGCCACCAGTAAAAGGCATGTGGGATATCTCCCATGGCCTCCGAATTGTCTCCCAACAAGACCAGCACATCTTTCCTTAATGAATCCCCGGGATAATTCTCAATCCACGTTAAGGCCTCAGCCATAGAACGTTCATACTCGCCCCGCTGGTAGAGGTCCTTTGCAATCTTATACTGGTCGGCAGCTATTTGAACATAAACAGCACGCTCTTTTTCTCTCACATCCTTTTCTACCGGGATTCTGGCCTTGCAACTCACCAAAAAAAAGGCCATCCCCGCCACAATGGCGGGAACAGCCTTTTTCCATAAAAAAGACTTGATCATCACTTCTTAACTTCCTCAAAATCCGCGTCCACCACATCCTCGTCTGTCGAGGCACCGGCAGTGGATTCAGCATCCGGGGCACCTCCTGCCTGGGCCTGATCCTGGCTCGCCTGGGCATACATGGTCTCTGCCAGTTTGTGGGATGCCTGGGTTAACTCCTCGGTAAGCCTTTTGATCTCATCTGTGTTGTCGCCTTCCATGGCTTTCTTCAAATTCTCAATTGCCTGGTCAATGACCACCTTTGTGGAATCGTCCAGCTTATCTCCAACGTCCTTTACAGACTTCTCAGTGCCATAGATCAGAGAATCGGCCATGTTGCGGGCGTCTATCAACTCATGCTTCTTTTTGTCTTCATCTGCATGCATTTCAGCATCTTTGATAAGTGCGTCGATCTCCTCTTCACTAAGACCGCTGGACGCTGTAATCTTGATGGACTGTTCTTTACCTGTACCCAGGTCCTTTGCAGATACATGAACAATACCGTTTGCGTCGATATCAAAGGTCACCTCGATCTGAGGCATACCCCTCGGGGCGGGCGGGATGCCAACAAGCTGAAATCTTCCCAATGTCTTGTTATAAGAAGCCATCTCGCGCTCTCCCTGGAGCACATGGATCTCAACAGCAGGCTGGTTGTCTGCTGCAGTGGAAAAAATCTGGCTCTTTTTTGTTGGGATAGTAGTGTTTTTCTCAATCAGTCGGGTGGAAACACCCCCAAGTGTTTCAATACCCAATGACAGGGGTGTCACATCAAGGAGAAGCACGTCTTTGACCTCGCCTTTTAACACACCGCCCTGAATGCCCGCACCAATAGCCACCACTTCATCGGGATTAACGCCCCTGTTGGGCTCCTTACCAAAGATCTCCTTGACCTTTTCCTGGACCTTGGGCATCCTGGTCATCCCTCCAACCAGGATTACTTCGTTAATATCCGCGGCCTTGTGTCCGGCATCCTTCAGTGCTGTATTGCACGGGCCAACGATCTTTGCAATCAGATCATCCACAAGGACCTCAAGCTTTGCACGGGTCAATTTGATGTTGAGGTGTTTGGGGCCACTTGCATCAGCTGTAATAAAGGGGAGATTAATGTCTGTTTCCATGGATCCGGACAACTCCATCTTTGCCTTTTCACCGGCTTCTTTGAGCCTCTGCAAGGCCATCTTGTCATTTCTTAGATCTATGCCCTGGTCTTTCATGAATTCATCTGCGAGGTAGTCCACTACCCTGAGGTCGAAATCCTCACCGCCCAAATGCGTATCACCATTGGTCGATTTGACCTCGAAAACACCCTCTCCTATTTCAAGGATTGATATATCAAAGGTGCCGCCGCCCAGGTCAAATACCGCAATCGTTTCATCTCCCTTTTTGTCTAATCCATAGGCGAGAGCTGCCGCTGTCGGCTCGTTGATAATCCTCTCCACATTCAGACCTGCAATACGTCCGGCGTCTTTTGTGGCCTGCCTCTGGCTGTCATTAAAATATGCAGGGACGGTGACCACGGCGTCCGTAACCTTTTCGCCAAGATAGCTTTCTGCCGTCTCTTTCATTTTCTGGAGTACCATAGCAGATATCTCGGCCGGGCTGTAATCCTTACCCCTGATCCCAACATGGGCATCACCGTTAGACGCCTTGTTGATCTTAAACGGGAGCACCTCGATATCCTTTTGAACTTGTTCAGAGTCATATTTCCTGCCAATGAGTCTCTTGACTCCAAAAACCGTATTTTCAGGATTAGTCACTGCCTGCCTCTTTGCAGTCTGGCCGACCAACCTCTCTCCTGTCTCAGTAAAAGCAACCGTGGAAGGGGTCGTCCGGCTTCCCTCTGTGTTGGCAATTACAACAGGATCTCCTCCCTCCATTACGGCAACACATGAATTGGTCGTGCCGAGATCTATACCTACTGTTTTTCCCATTTTTTTGCCTCCTTAAGTCCTTATATCACTAAAAGTCAAATTCCCACTCCCTGAGGAGGGGCTTATTTTTCATTTTTATTTGCTCACAATCACCATGGCAGGACGGATCAGCCGGTTATTAAGAACGTAACCTTTTTGAAACTCCTGAACAATCTTTCCCGGTTCCAAGTTTTCATCTTCCTGCTCTAAAACCGCCTCGTGATAATTTGGATCAAATGTCTCGCCGAGTGCCTCAACCTTCTCAACTCCCGCTTTTTTCAGGGTATCCAACAGCCCCTTTAACGTAAGCTCCAGACCTTCCCTGAGGGCATCCACCGAGTTCTCATCCTGGGAATGTGCAATGGCCTTCTCCAAGCTATCTATTACATGAAGTAATTGCTTAATAAGAGACTCGTTCGAGTATTTAATCAGACCTTCTTTCTCCTTTTGGAACCTCTTCTTTATATTCTCCATCTCAGCCTGGGAGCGTAAATATTGATCAAAATTATCTTCGGCCGACTTCTGAATTTCCTCAATCTTGTCTAACAATTGTGCTTTTGTCATCTTTTCCAAAGGGACCTCTTTTTCCTTTCGAGCTTCTGCTTCCCCTTTGTCTTGAAGATTCTCTTCCAATTCCCCCTGAAGATCTTCAACAATATCTTGCTCTGTTGTTTTCTCTTTCACTGCACTAATCTGACCCACACTTCACTCCTTTATCGTGGCTTTATCTCGGTCTGTTTCCTTAGACACTTAGCACTTAGAGATAGTAAGCATCGAAAGAACTTTGTCAAGGCGAGTTTTTAATCCGGTTGGAGTCATCAGAAAAGCAGAGTTTGAACTCATTCCAGCCCATATCCTGTCAGTCTCTTAAGGGCCTCTAAGTATTTTTCTCTTGTCTTCCCGATAATATCCGGCGGTAATTTTGGGGGGGGTGGTTTTTTTGGCCACTTGATATCAATAAGGTAATCCCTCAAAAATTGTTTATCAAAACTTTTTTGCTGGCCCCCGGGCACATACTCATCCATAGGCCAGAACCTTGAGGAATCAGGAGTAAAGACTTCATCAATCAGGATCATCCGGTCATCCGTGATGCCAAACTCAAATTTTGTATCCGCAACAATAATTCCCTTTTTCGCAGATAGCTCCCTCCCGAATTCATAGATTTCGATGCTGATCCTCCGGACCTGTTCTGCGATCTTCTCACCAAGGACCTCGGCAGCCTTTTCAAAGGTGATATTCTCATCATGCATACCGTCCATGGCCTTTGTTGAAGGCGTAAAAATAGGTCCTGGCAGCTTTTCCGACTCTTTTAGACCTTTCGGCAGGGAAATCCCGCACACCTTGCCCTCTGACTGGTATTCAAGCCACCCGGATCCGGACAAATATCCCCTGACAATGCACTCAACAGGCAATGGAGTGGCCTTTTTTACGAGCATGCTGCGGCCCTCAAGCTCCCCGGCATATTTCCGGCAAACCTCGGGATAGTCTTCAGGATCAGCACTTATAAGATGATTTTCTATAATGGATTCCAGTTTTTTGAACCAGAATAGAGAAATACTTGTAAGGATTTTCCCTTTGTCCGGGACCGGGTCATCCATAACCACATCGAACGCGGATATACGGTCACTTGCCACAATAAGCAAGTTGCCGTCAACCTCATAGACATCCCTGACCTTTCCCCTTTTTACGAGCTTGATATCTTCAAATCCCTTGTCTTTATCTGAGTTCATTATCTGTCCCCCTGGTTTCGTTTATTTTTCAGCTCTTCGCAAATATTCCCTATAATATCCTAAGACCCTGTTTCGAAAGGAGATCGTCTCAGGATACGGGGGAATACCCTTGTACTGCCTAATACGTCGCGGCCCTGCATTATATGAAGCAAGAGCAAGACTCATATCCCCATCTTGCGTTTTCATCATTGCACCAAAATATTTAAACCCGTACTCGATAGCCTTGCGCTGGTCCAGGCGGTCATCAGTCCCGTCCATCAGGAGATCCTTCTTGTAGGCAGCATAAAGATCTCTCCCTTTGCTCTTACAGTTTCTGGATTCCTGCATCAGCCGCCTGGCACGTCCGGCATATCCCAGGCTGTTTTCTTTGTTCATCTCAGGGATAAGGGCTATTGCACCGGCCCTAAGTTTTCTCCCGCTGCCCATCAAGGATCTCGCCTCATGCAGATAGGCAGGCTCAAAGATGCTCTTCATGCCAAGGCCTTTTGCGGTTTCAGGCATGATCTGGGTCAGGCCGGCCGCCCCAACATGGGAAACCGCACGGGGATTAAATTTTGACTCCTGCCTTATTAGCGCGACAAACAGCAACGGGTCAATGCAATATCCGGTCTGCCTGCGTGCGCCAATAACGGTTTCCAGGATTTCCAGGTACCGTGCGCCCCCCCCCATGGCTTTTCTCCAACCGGGATTAGGGTTTGCGCGGCCATCACTGAAATGTTTATCAAAATCAAACCTCTTCCTCTCTTGATCAGATGCCTTCTCCATAAACTCGCGGAAGACATGATTGACAAACCTGACATTTACAGGGTTCAAGGGCCAGTTGTCTTCATCAACATCCTGGCACCGGTTGTAAAAGCAGGCCAGGCCATCCCTTAAATTATAAGAAGCCGTTTCAAAACACCCTGCCAGCAGTTTTTCCAGTAAGTGAGAACAGATCTTCTCGTCAAGCCTTTCATCCGCTGTCTGCATCAATCGCGACCGGTACGCTGTCAGACTTTCCCTCCCGCTCCTCATGAGTTCATTGTATTGCAGGGCAGATTCAGCTACAGCTTCCACATGTTCGCCCGGGAACCTCTCCTTATCCTGATCGGCCATCGCCTGAACTGCTTTTCCATGGGACTCATCCGCCTGCCTGAACAGGTTTACGGCATTAACGTAATCCTGATCTATCGGAACACTGAGACCAAACGAACGGGCGACCTCAGGTCTTATCCTCAGGATGCCTTTTTCACCTCTGTAGGAACCGTCTGACAGACTTCTCTCATAGCGCTCAAGGTTCCAGGCGACGATAATGTTTTTCAGCAGGGAGTATTCAGCTCGGGCAACAGGAGCGGAAATTAGAGAAAAACCAACCAGCAACAGGGAGACAGGCAAACCAGTCGCAACTCTTTGCAGTGTTTTTCCGAAAGGCATAGTTTTTCCTAAAGTTTGAAGTGCCTAAAATTGACGGTCTCGAAAAAAGTCAATAGGCTTTTTTCGAGACCCCTTTACATATTCATCTTCTTTTTCAATTTCCGGGAGGGCCGGAAACTCACTGTTCTCCTTGACCTGAGAATAATCATTTCACCCGACTGCGGATTTCTCCCCTTCCTGGCCCACTTGAATCTCACCCGGAATTTTCCAAACCCCTGGATATGTATATCTTCTCCGCTGGCCAGGGTCTTTTTTATTGTCTCGAACAATGTATTGACAATCTTGTTGGCTTGGCCCTCGGTCAAAAACCTGCAATCCATCTCAGGGAACAGGAATATCTGCGGCCCTTTACGCCTGTTCTTGAACCGCACCTCTTTCATCACGCCCTTGACGATATCATTTTTTGTAAGGGTCATATTATAACCAATTCGTAACTGGTTCATAGGGACAAAGGGACAAACCTCTGTGCCTTCTGAATAGTTACATTACCCATTCTGAACTTCAATTCTAAGGTTGAAATATAACACAAATCCCTTGTCTCGTGAATCAAAATCGCAGCATCTCAGCAATTCTAATTATGTCTTCCACCTGGCTAAAGGTTAAAATTTGAATTGCCGGCAGCACCTCAAACATCCTCGCCATTTTCTTCCATGTAGGCCTTCTTTTTAAGAATCGTTCGTACAAACGCATAGAGCATGATCACGCCCATGAGGCCAAAAAGTATATCATAAAGGTGGTAGCTCAGATAGGTAAACCACGTCACCCTTCGCATCAGGGAAGAATGCCATTCGTTTTCAAGTGTTTCCAGGGGCGTGGACAGGCCTCTCAGTACGGCCGCATGCACGTCTTCCCCATTTTTCATATTCTCCAAGACACACAGGACACCCTCCGTGCCGAATTCACCAAGGATATGCTCTATAAAGCTCTTACTCTCTTCGTAGGCCAGCAGGAGCATATCTTTGCTGTGGGGGAAACCCATTTCCAGATCACGAAGGCGGATAAACCTCCCGTTGCGTGCGGCCCTGTTCAGGAGTGACATCTTTTGATCCATTATAATCTCGCCGATTCCGTCGCTTGCCCATTGACAGACCCCTTCATCCAGCCATCGTGGCAGCATGGGAACCCTGATATGATGATGAAGCAATAAATGACAGAGTTCGTGCTTCAAAATAATGTCAAGACTGAAAGGATTAATGTTCATCCGTGAATGGTCAATCACGACGAGGTCCTTCTCCGGGACGGCAAATGCCACTGTCATGGGATTCCGGGCCAGACTCTGGAACTGTTCCGTATCACGCATGAGCAGGACGGCCGGTACCAGATCCAGATCCCACCCGAAGATGCGCTCAAGGTCTGCCTTTATTCCCGGATACATGTCAATGACTTCTCTTGCCGCGGACCTGAGCGGGGCATCGAAAATAACTGTGATGTCCTCTTCTTCAAATACACAAGGTTTTTCCGCGCAAAGCCCCCGTGTGGAAACCAGTAACAGGACAGCAAGAAAAAAAAGGTGTTTTCTTCTCATTTTCTTTAAGAGAGGGCTCGGGGACCAACCGGTTTGATCATAGACCTTATGACGAACCCTCCCAATTTCTGAACCCTGAACACAAATGGTTACAGTTTTTTGATCTTGAACTTGAATGGAGATTTCGTATTTCCCAGCACAAGCGTTCCTTCTGACCCCTTGAAGAACAGAGGGCCGGGGTCGCCTTCTTCTCCTCCAAGCTGCCGGCCGTCCACTATCGAACCAAGATGGCTGCCCCTGTCCAGAGCGCCTATCCGGCCCTGGTCTATTATTAATTCAGCATGGTGCCTTGAAACCTGCAGGGGCACGGAGTCCGGAATCCTCAAATCATTATATGACAAAGGATCTCTGCTCTTCCTGCCGATAAGGAAAGGAAATTTCCTGATAAAATAAGGGTCTTCCGGCAAGGACTGGGAGGCGATATTGTTCAATCCTTCAATGGAGACAACCACTTCTTTTTCAGAACTGACAGGCGTGTCGGTTGGCGGGGCACCGGGGGTGGCGGCATGCCTTGAGCCGGCCTGCTCGAGTTGCAGGATCTTTACATGGCATTCCCTGAGACGTTCGAACAACACCCTCAAGATGTTGATAGAAACCTCCGGATCAGTCTGAAGGCTTTTCAGAAAATCATCCCTTTGGATTTCCCTCACAAGAGTTTTCTCTACTGCCGTGACAGTAGCACTACGTGGCTTGTCGTCAATCATACTCATTTCACCA
This sequence comes from Thermodesulfobacteriota bacterium, assembly GCA_034660135.1. Classification (GTDB taxonomy): domain Bacteria; phylum Desulfobacterota; class DSM-4660; order Desulfatiglandales; family Desulfatiglandaceae; genus JAYEIR01. The sequence continues at coordinate 33,719 of JAYEIR010000001.1, read as the reverse complement.
AAGGCCTCGTCCGCCACAAGATAAGCCAGGTGAATCTTTTTCCCGTCCAGTTCCTTGCTGACCTCGACTCTGCCCTGTTCTATGACAAACGCTGTTTCCCCGGGTTCGTTTTCTTTCAGGATAACTTCTCCCGGCTCAAACTTATGTAAAGTGATCATAATTTCTCCTATGCTCATGTTTGATGAACTCGTAAAAAGTCCAGAAAGGGCCTTTTCGAAAAATGCCTGCCCTATACCTGCCCTTTATTCCCCGGCCTTTGATACCTCAATACAATAGATCTTGTCCTTCTTGAAATACACTGGGGCCACATTGTAATTCCCGGTTTGTCTGAGGTCCAGAACGATTCGCAGTTTCCGGGTGTCGCGGTGAAAATATGTACGTACCTGCCTGATGATTTTTCCGTTCACAGGGATCTTTGACTTTCCCTTCCAGTATGCGTCCTTGATGTCAATCACGACTCTGGGCCTATCCCCTTCAAGAGAAAATATTTCAGGAACGGCAGATTTGTCGAACATAATAAAGACCTTTTCCATCTCACGATTTACAGCCTGAAATTGGATGTTTTTCACAATAATCATTTCCGGCAAAGGATCTTTTTTCTCTTGGCCACTGTTGCCCGACCGGGCATATTGGCAATAAGGTATCTCGCGGCAATGCGCATTTTTGTCTTGCCGGCTCTCACCATATGCGTATGATGGAAAATGCGCCGCACGTAAATAGCCGGGACACAGGCCCACGGCCGGTCCGGATATTGCCAGGCCCAAAACTATAGCCAATGTGACACGCTTCATAATCCAAATCTCCTCTGAGGCCTACTTAGTGACTGAACGAAAACCCTGTTCAGGCACGATTTTAGATTTTAGATTAATGGAATGTAACAGCTCAATAATTAGTGCCTAAAAAGGGATCGAGTGGTGGAAAATAATAAATGTCGAACACCCGCCTGCCATGCATCATAAACGATGGTGATATGATCCTCGTCACCGGGCCGAGACACGAGGACATTCTACCAAGACCACCCAAAGGCATTGCGGGCAGGTCGAATGAAAAACATTAACTTCAGACCTCGTTATTTGATCTAAAAAACAGGTCCGATTTTTGGACGTCATCCTCATTATAATGGCTGGATGGAGCCAAATTGAGGAATTGCGTATTGAGGAATTGAGGGATTAACATAAGGAAATGATTCAGATTTCAATTCCTAAATCCCTGAATTCTACGAGTGTCCAATTTTCAGGTAAAGGCTATAAATTCGAATCATAATGAGTACTTAACCACTCGACTACTCAACAACTTAACGAGGTCTGAACTTTAGGCATCTTAGGCACTTTTCCGGTTTATCCAAGTTAGGTTTATTAGCAGAAACAGGTTCAAAAAGTCAAAGGGAATGCCGGTAGTCAGGGATTAGGCGCCCTGCCACCTGATGGTGTCAACAGTGTTGGAACTCCTCTTTGATCGTTTCTGTCGCATACTGTAGAAGCGCCTGAAAATAGGCGTCCACTTCCGGTGGAACCGCGGTAAATCGAATCCGATGATAGAAACCGTTTTCTTTCTGCAGATCAATAACTTTTCCATAGAAATCCCTGGCCGAAAGCTTTTTGGGAGCACTTGAGAGGTTCAGTTTGACGTTCATTAGAGGTTCCAGGGGTTTGGACATTTGAAGTATGGCGCCCCGGTTGGAAAGCCGAACCAGGGTGCATGGTATCTGGCTTCTTTCCATCTTTTTCCCTTCGAGCAGGGTGCAGAGGAGGGGGATGGGCTGTACCAGGGGTATGGGCGGTGTAGCCTCGGTTTCCAGGGCTACGTTGTACGTCCCCCCGATCCCCCCAACTTCATAGATCCTGATCGGAATTTCAGCTCCTTTGGGCCTTATTTCCCGCTGAACATCAAGGCGAAGGATGTGGCCGGCCTCGTTTCGTATGGATTCGGAAATGAGGACCTGGCCGCCCACGGTGTAGGACTCGATCCGGCTGGCCATATTGACGCCGCTCCCGACAACGGCATATTTGCTTCGCTTGCTGGACCCGATGTTCCCCACAATGACTTCCGCTTCGTTGAGACCGATGCCCATTTCAATGTCGGGAAGTCCCTGGGTTCGATTGCGCGCATTGACTTCTGCCATGGCATTCTGCATGGTGATGGCGCAGGCGACAGCGCGCTCTGCACGATCTTTGATCTCCTGGGGCGCGCCGAAGACCACGAGAAGGGCATCGCCGATGATTTCGTTGATGGTGCCGTTAAATTGAAGAACAATATCTACCATGACCTCAAAATAGGCGTTGAGCATTTGAACTACCTGTTCAGGTTCCAGCCGTTCCGAAAGGGCTGTAAATCCGCGCAGGTCGGTCATCATGATGGTAACCCGCCGCCTTTCTCCGCCCAGTTCCATGGAGGAAGGGTCTTCAATGAGGGCGTTCATGACTTCGGTGGATAGATAGCGACCGAACATTTTTTTTAAAAGAACCGTCATTTCAGAAAGTTTACCTTCCCGATCTCGCCATCGCACCAGGACAAAGGTCATAAGGGACATGATCAGGAGAAATACAATGGTCGTCCAAGTGAGGCTTGACACTAAGTAAGCGCAGGCGATTTTTCCGTTCACAATGGGAGAAGCGGCGTATTGGGGCGCGTATGGGATCAGGCCCATGCCGGACGCAATGGTTGCGCCCACGGTGAGAACCATAAAGGTTGACATGGCCGGCAGGGCCACGGAAGGCTGAAACAGAAGAAGGGCAAAGGCGCCTAATGCCATGCCCCCGAGAAAGGCGTTGGCGTTGGTGAGGGCTCCGAAGCTGTAGGCGTTAAAGGCGATGCTTACCGCGGAGTACTGGATGACCACATGGACAAAGATCCGGTTTTCGGGCGCGCGCCGACGCAGCCACAGCCCCGCAAAGAGCAACAACAGCACAAAGGCCCCCTCGACCAGATATGCGGGCCGAAGCGCCATGGCAAAGGCCTGGTTGATCCATGGCGGTTCCTGCCCGGATGAAAGCAGAAATACCTCCAAACGTTCAATGCCACCGACAAACAAAAAGATCCAGACAAGCAGCAGGGTTCGATCCACGGCCCCCCATTCCAGGGGGTTCTTTCGTTTCGGGGGCTCTCTCTGTAGCCACAGACTGAAGGCCAGTAGCAGAATCCAGTAACCTCCCACCGACAGGATCGATTGAAAGGGGCGCCGCCACAGGCCCGCAATTTGATACTGGGGTGATGAATAGAGGAAATGGTCGTTGGACAATATGGGCAGCAGGCCCCCGAAAAAATAAAAAAGGGCGATAAGAAAAAGCGCGCGATCCGTCTTGCTCCATTTAAACGGATTCCTGCTTTCCCGGGCCTCGCGGAACAGCACATAAGCCATCAGAATTGCCAGGAAGAGATGAAAGGCACATTGGGAGATTGCTTTTGACGTATCCATATGTCGATCCGGTTTCAGGTTCGTCCAATGCCATGGCTTCGCATTCATGGCTGTGATGCGCTTCACGACGAGAGCATCATCAGGGCTTCCAGACTCTTTCTTCCTTTTGCCATTGTGAATTGAGGAAGTTAGACAGTTACCAATTATATTTTGTGAAAAAAGATGAACATCGAACATCGAACATCGAACGTCCAACATCGAATAAAAAATTAACACCAACTTTAGGCATTTTAGGCACTTTAGCTCACCCCAGTTAAATAGGCTTCGCATTTAACGGGGTAAACTTTAGGCACTTTTCCGGTTCATCCGGGTTAGGATTTATGGCTCCGCGATCCGATTGCCAGGCCGGTTACGATTCCTTGAGGAGAGAAAAGACCTTCTGCGGCTCATCAATACCCTTTAGGTGAGCCCAGGCCTGGTCAAACACCGGCCACAGGTCCTCAATCATCTTTTTGGTCGTCTCTCCTATCAGAATATCGCCTCCCTTTGCATAATCGGCTAACCGGGCGGCCAGGTTCGTCACCGGTCCGCTCGCTGTATACGTCATCCGGGTATCGAGGGAACCCTTAAACGTTGTCATGCCAACCAACGCAACACCCGAATTAATCCCGATGTTTACATTTACCGGTTCGAAGTCCCCATTAACCAGTTGGTTTAGTTGTTTGTTCCTCTCATGGATATCAAAAGCGGCCTTCACTGCATGGAATGCATTTGTCTTGGCATCGTCATCCTTAAAGATGATCATCAGCCCATCTCCCGCAGTCTCGTTAATATCACCCCCCGACCTGTGGATAGGATCAACAAAACTGGAAAACATCTTTTCCACCATCTCATTGACTTCAATCTCTGATCGCCTCGCGCTGAGCCGGGTGTAACCCTCCAGATCGAGAAACAGGACGGTGACTTCCTTACTTTCTTTTTCCCGCTTCAGCATCTCAGGGTTTTTCTCTACGATACGCCGGACAGATTGGGGTACAAATGGTGAGAGATGGGTGAGCATCTGGCTGATCTCAATCTTTTCCCGGGTTATCTCCCAATGCTTCTTGGCGGCCAAAATAGCATTGCCGGCTATCTCAGAGAGGTCTTTTATCAGATAGAAGTCTTTCCTGGTAAAGCGGGTTCCAGGTTTGGCTACCACACTGATAATCGCTAATATTTCATCATCGACAAATACCGGAATTGCTGTTTCCGGCCCGATTTCCACCTGTTCGCCGTTTGGTCTTATGATAGGCTCGCTCTTAGAGACCACAATCCCCTTCTTCTGGGCCAGGGCCTTCTGGATCGCATGGCGCTTTCTTTTACAGGAAATGCAGTTGACCGGTTTGTCGTAAAGGGCGCATTGAAGGGGACGGGTATATTTCTGCGCATCCGGGTCAAGCATGAGGATGCACGCCTCCATGGCGATGGGGACCATGTTCCTGGCCTCATCCCTGAGCCGTTCAAGGATCTCGTTGACTTCCATTGTTGATGCAAGTTTCTTGGCGACACGGCGCTGGGCCTCAAATCGCTCCTTATAGTATTGATTCATTTCAAACCTCTCGTTATTCGGGGACAGCATACTTAATTAAATGTTACTGCCCAATCTCCCCCACCCTCCCCTTTGCCACATCATTGCACAATACCATGTCCCAGATTTGTAGGGATGTGAAAGCAGTCGGTTTTCCAGTACAACACGTTTACAAAATGGCATGGTGATGAGAATATAACCTTTGAACCCCTGAATCTTTTGAACCCGTGAACGGTTACGATATATTGTTCCTTTTCTTCTGTCTGCTGGTGACAAAAGCATGGCTTAGGCCGATGGTGCAAGAAGCATTTCTTTGATCTCCATAAGGTTTTCAATATGCCTGTCGGCATTCAGGGCCTTATTTCGATAGGCGATCAGGGGAACCCCGGCGGCACTGGCCGTTTCATAATCCACTTGAGAATCGCCCACGTAGAGAGCTTGCTCAGGACCAATCCCGAAAAAATCAAGTACCTTGAAAATAGTCTCCGGGTCCGGCTTGGGTTCTTTCACGTCTACTGAAGAGACAACTATATCAAACAGGTCCTTGATGCCGTGCCGTTCGATTACGTCTCCTATGGTATGGCTCCTGTTTGTAGCAACTGCCAGGCCGAAATGCGGCTTAAGCAGCCCCAGCAATTCCTTCAGGTCGGGCTCAATGATCATATCCTTTATGAACGGTGTGTAATCCGTCTGCAATAGATACGCCTGGGCCTCTTCCCCATAGGGAGTGCCCCGGAAAATATGATGCACAGACTTGTCTGCCGGGTGCATATGGACATAGTCAAAGTCGTCTTCTCTCATTGGCGGCAGGTTGAAACGGGCAAGGATATGGTTGTAATACTTGATATTGGCCTGATAGGAATCAAACATGACCCCGTCACAATCAAAGATTATCGCCGATATTTTTTTTCTGATATCCATTGAATAAAAAGGCAGAAAGGTTGATAATAAAGAAGTACCAGTAATATCTCAAAAAACAGGGGCACTATAAAAGGCTAACGCCTAAATTCCTTATTTGGAGTTTACCGGTAAGGGTTTTACCCCGATTTGTTGAGCTGTTACGTAATTTAGAAGAGAAATTGACTTATGTCAACTGGCATATATCAACAGTCAGGGATTCCCGGCTACTCAAACAGATCATTACAAGTCGCGCCAGGGTGGGCCTGTAAAACTTTGCGTGAGGCAGTGCTTATACTCCCATAAGGAGCAAAAATGGAAATTCAAACTGATTATCTTGTCATAGGCAGCGGTATTGCCGGTCTGACCTTTGCCCTGGAGGCTGCAAAATCAGGGAAAGTCGCCATTGTAACAAAGAAGGAAATGATGGAAGGCTCCACCAATTACGCTCAGGGTGGGATTGCATCTGTCTTTGATCCGGAAGACAGGTTCGAATTCCATGTAAAAGACACGCTTGAATCCGGAGCCGGCCTTTGCCACGAGGACATCGTAAGACTGGTGGTTCAGGAAGGACCTGCAAGGATCCGGGAACTCATATCACTTGGTGTTAATTTTACACGCAATTCAGAAGACCGCAAGGTCCTTGATCTTGGTCGTGAGGGAGGGCATTCAAAGCGGAGGATTGTGCATACCAAGGATCTTACCGGCCGTGAGGTGGAACGTATCCTTCTTGACCGTGCAACAGAAAACAAGAATATCAAGATCTATGAAAATTATATGGCCATTGACCTCATAATCCAATCCAAGATGATCAAGCGGGGAATAATCACTACCGAAACCAGAGAGACATGCTGGGGTGCCTATGTGCTGGATGTCAACCAAGGCCGTGTTATCACCGTTTTGAGCAATGTTACAATCCTGTCGACTGGTGGTGCGGGCAAGGTGTACCGGTTTACCAGCAATCCCGACATTGCCAGCGGTGATGGCGTGGCAATCGGTTATCGTGCCGGTGTTAAAGTCGCCAATATGGAATTTGTGCAATTTCATCCGACATGTCTCTATCACCCGCTGGCCAAAAATTTTCTGATCTCGGAAGCAGTACGCGGAGAAGGGGGCATCCTCATAGACAACAAAGGAACCCGCTTTATGGAACAATATCATCCGTTAAAAGATCTTGCATTCAGGGATGTCGTTGCAAGGTCTATAGACATGGAACTCAAAAAGAGCGGTGATGACTGTGTTTATCTGGATATTACTCACAAGCCGGCAGATTTCATCATGGACAAGTTCCCACATATATATGAGACCTGTCTGGACTTTCAGATCGACATGACAAAAGAACCCATACCGGTAGTCCCTGCAGCTCACTACATGTGTGGAGGACTGCTTGTAGACATGGATGGCAAGACAAATCTCGAAAACCTGTATGCCATTGGTGAGGTCTCATGTACAGGGCTTCATGGGGCAAACCGTTTGGCCAGCAATTCGCTCCTTGAGGCCCTTGTCTTTGCGAAGCATGCGGCTATAAAGTCGTCCCGTAATTTAGAGGAAACGAGGCCCCAATCCTTTCCAAAGGCCCCGCAATGGGATCCCGGCAGCGCCACTGATAGTGAGGAGATGGTGGTTGTCTCGCACAACTGGGATGAGATCAGGGGATTTATGTGGAACTATGTGGGTATTGTGAGGACAAACAAACGCCTTGAAAGGGCCAGAAGAAGGATAGAGAACATACAGGAAGAAATCAAAGAATATTTCTGGGATTTTTTGGTAACAAGAGATCTTCTTGAACTCCGAAACATTGCCCTGGTTGCGGAACTCATTATTTCCAGTGCCTTGCTGAGAAAGGAGAGCCGGGGGCTCCACTTCAATCTGGATTACCCGTGCACGGATGATAAGGACTGGAAAAGGGATACGGTTTTGTGGAAGTAGTTACCAATCGGCAATCCCTTACGCATAAAGGCCCCCTGTCGGGATCCCCTGGAACCCGCCAAACCGGCCCTCGTTGCCATAGACTTATCTGCGTGAATCAGCGAAAATCTGCGTCCTATGAACCTGTGAACGGTTACCGGCAATCTAAAATCGAAATTTATGACTGTGTAAAGCATACATCCCCGGAAAATATCCTGTGAAGCCCGGATTGATCATCTTTCAGGATCAGAACTCCGTCATCGTCAATGTCCACGACCATTCCAACATGCTCCTTGCCGATCACATCAACTGCCACACGCCGGCCAATGATATCCGAGAATTCCTTCCATCTCTTCATAATTGGTTCAAAACCGCTTTTTTTGAGTATCTCATAATACTTGTCATAGCATTTCAGGTATGCTCGAATAAGGTCGACTCTCGAAAAACGCTCCCCGGTTTCAATTAAGATTGAGGTGGCCTTCCCCCTGATCTCCCCGGGAAAAGACTTGTCAGGCATATTAACATTAAGACCGAGCCCAACGACCATATATTCCACCTCATCCATTTCCATACTGATTTCAGTAAGAATTCCGGCAAGTTTTCTGTTGTTTACCAGGATATCGTTTGGCCATTTGATCCTGACCTTCAGTTGCAAAAGTGAATCCAGGGCCTCAGCTACTGCAACGGCTGCCATAAGAGTCATCCTCGGTGCCGCGCTTGGTGATATCCCGGGTCGCAGGATAATGGAGATATAAATGCCGTCCCTGTAAGGAGAAAACCAGGTCCTTCCTTTTCTTCCCCTTCCCATTGTCTGTGTCTCGGCAATAACAACGGTTCCCTCCGGAGCACCACTGCCTGCCAAGTCTTTTGCCCTTATATTGGTCGCGTCAATTTCCTTCAAACAGACTATGTTCTTTGTTCTAAAGATCCTGGTGTCCAGGCCTGCTCCAATTTCGTAAGGCGTTAACACGTCAGAGGATTTTCTGAAAAGGTATCCCTTTCTCGGTGACGATTCTATGACATAACCTTCCTCTTTCAGCTTACACACATGCTTCCATATGGCGGTCCGACTGACAGTTAGTTTGTTGCTCAACAACTCACCGGATACCCAACTGCCGCTTTTTTCCTTCAGGTACAACAACAAATGATCTTTAGTAACCATGACAACAAAATTCCAACTGGCTCGTGCGGTGAATAAAGGATTTTTTGATTGTAAACCCCATGCTCAACTGCTGGTTGACATTTATTGTTATGTTTGATATTGGAACCTACGCTGAGTGAGATGGAATCCTTATAACTGCCCTGCGAATACATCCCCGGCTTGTTAGAGCCGGATATACGAGGAAAATCATGTTTAATGAAAAGATATTTAGCATAACTGAGAAGATTTTGAAAGATGCCAACAACTCCGTCTCTTATGAAGAGGCATATGAACTGGCTGCCGCGCCTGACAACACGATCGACTTGATATTCTGTGCCAACAAGATCGCAGGTAGATACAAAAAAAACAACTCCTTTACATGCTCCATAATCAATGCAAAATCCGGTTCCTGTTCTGAAGACTGTGCCTTTTGTGCTCAATCAGGTCATCATAAGACAAAAATTACAAAATATCCCCTGCTTAGTGAAGACAAAATTGCAAAAAATGCCCTAAGTATGCATGAGGTCGGAGCAACTAAATACTCCATAGTCACCAGCGGGCACATGCTCACGGACAATGAGATCGATAGAATAGGCCAGGCAGCGACAATCATCAAAAGGGAAACAAATCTGGAGATCTGTGCCTCGTTGGGCCAACTGACCGAACCCATGGCCCGGCAGCTTGTGGAACATGGCATCACAACCTATCATCATAATTTGGAAACCGCCAGGAGTTATTTTGACCGGATATGTACCACACACAAATTTGATGAAGACATACAAACCGTCAATGTTGCCGGGTCAGCAGGCCTCAGGGTATGCTGCGGAGGTATCCTTGGATTGGGTGAGACATGGGAGCAACGCGTTGAACTGGCCTTTACGCTTAAGGAACTTGATGTAGATTCAATACCAATAAACTTCCTTAACCCGATTGCCGGCACCAGGATGGAGAACAGGCCCTTGCTTGCTCCTATGGAAGCGCTGAAGTGTATTGCTATTTTCAGGTTGATCAACCCGGAAAAGGATATCACCATCTGCGGTGGCAGAGAGCGAACTCTTGGGGATTTTCAGTCATGGACGTTTTTGGCAGGCGCAAACGGTTTGATGTTAGGAAATTACCTTACCACAAAAGGCAGGGACATCATTATGGATATGGACATGATCAAGCAAGTGGGTCTGGGACCCCGGAAGGGAATTCGAGATGGAAACAATTGAGCAACGTAACAGGCAATTAGAGATTGATGCAAAGAAATACATCTGGCCCCCATTCACTCAGATGCAGGGTTACATAAAGGAAAAGCCCCTTATCATTGAACAGGGTAATGGTTGCACCTTAAAGGATGTCTACGGAAATGAATATATAGACGGGATTTCTTCCCTGTGGACGAATGTGCATGGGCACCGGAAAAAGAAGCTGGATCTTGCAATAAAAGAGCAGCTCGACATGATCGCGCATTCCACCATGCTCGGACTTTCCAATATCCCTGCAATTAAATTTGCCAGGAAACTTGTTGAAGTCACCCCCCGGGGATTAACCAGGGTCTTTTATTCGGATAGCGGTTCCACTGCTGTTGAAATAGCACTCAAGATTGCCTTCCAGTACCAGCAGCAGGCCTGTGACGGAGACCCCATGAAGACACAATTTATCTCCATGACCAATGCTTATCACGGGGATACTATCGGTTCCGTAAGTGTGGGGGGCATTGACCTTTTTCATAAAACATACAAACCCCTTCTTTTTGATTCCTTTAAGGCTGAATCACCTTATTGTTATCGATGCGCCTTTGGCAAGGCCTGTCCTTCCTGTGATTTTGAATGCATAGACCATATGGAAAAACTCATGAAGGCCCATCAGCAAGAAATTGCGGCCCTGGTGATCGAACCCCTGGTTCAGGGGGCGGCCGGCATAATAGTCCATCCCCCCAACTATCTGAAAAGAGTAAGGGAACTTTGCATTAGATACAATATAATAATGATTGCCGACGAAGTTGCGGTAGGATTCGGAAAGACAGGGAAGATGTTCGCCTGTGAGCACGAACAGGTGGTCCCTGATATAATGTGCCTTGCCAAGGGGATCTCAGGAGGTTACCTGCCACTTGCAGCCACATTGACGAGTGAAAAGATATTTGAAGGCTTTCTTGGCAACTATGAAGAATACAAGACATTTTTTCACGGGCACACATATACGGGAAATCCACTGGCCTGTGCAGCGGCTATAGCCAGCCTGGAGATCTTTGAACAAGAACAGGTCTTAGATAAACTCCAGGGGAAGATTGATTTCCTGGCAAAAAGGCTGCAACCCTTCTCATCCCTGGATCATGTGGGAGACGTGCGCCAGAGAGGATTCATGGTCGGCATAGAGCTTGTAGCCGACAAAGATTCAAAACAGCCTTTTGCCCCAGAGCATAGAATCGGCCATATGGTAATCATGGAGGCGCGGAGGCGTGGCCTTATCATAAGACCTCTCGGTGACGTGATTGTCCTGATGCCTCCCCTTGGCATCTCATTAGATGAACTGGGCAGGCTTTGCGATATTACATTCGAATCAATTAAGGCAGTGGTGGGTGAAATAAATTGATCAAGGGATTAAAATGGATGTCCTAAAAAAGATAGCAGATCTCCTGATAGAGATCCTTGACATTGAAGGCCGGGAAATCAAACCCGAGACTTATCTCGTCAGAGAGTTAGGTGCCGAATCTATTGATCTCCTGGAATTGGCAGTGGCATTGGACGCCCAGTTTCAAATACAGGTCACAGAAGACGACATCTTTCTTAAAGACCTCAGGCTCTATGCGGCTGAAGCCGGGCAGCAGGCAAAGGCTGTGCCGCAATACCTCGTAGAGAAGTACCCATTCCTCACCGAGAGCAGGGCCGAAGAAATTATGGCGGATCTTGAAGAGGGAGGGGCACTCAAAGTGAAAGACCTCATCAGTTATGTGGTATGGCGGCGTGAACAGGGATAGAGACAATCTGTCGTCATTAGACAGGCTTATTCAGCAAAGACGCAGCATAAGAAAATATAAGCCCGATATGCCGCCTGCTGAATGGATTGACAGGATGATCTGCTGTGCCATAGGAGCACCTTCCCCTTCAAACAGCCGGCCGGTTCGATTTATCCGGATTGCGTCTAAACAAAAAAAAGATGATCTTCACAAGGCCATGGCCGCCGGCCGCAAGGATTTCCTGCAGGCCCTTGAAGCCGTCAGCGGGCCAAAGAGATTGAGGAATTGGATAAATGCCTATTACAGGTTTTCTGAATTCATGTTCGACGCCCCTTTGCTCTTTGCTGTCGGCACGATTACCCCGGTCACAGGATTTTCGACACAATTGATCGAGGCCGGGATACTAAAGGCGCATGACAGGAAAGATAGTGAATTAGATATCTCTTTGGGCCTGGGACTAAAAGGATTCCTGCTCAAAGCCCGGGAACTTGGCCTGGGCACATGTATCCTGACTGCCCCCTTGACCTTCATCTCAAATATCCATCAGACCCTCGGGATAGATGATATTCGGATCAAATGCCTTGTAACCGCAGGGTTCCCGGACGAGGATCCTCGCATGCCTCGCAGGAAAAGTGTGGGAGACGTTTATCGTGAGATATGAGGAAGTAAAATAGAATGCCGAGAAGAGTTGTCATCACATCTACAGGGGTTATTTCATCTCTTGGTTGCAGTCATGGCCGGATCATTGACAATCTGAAGAAAAAAAACCCTGCTTTCATTAGATCATCATTTGATAAGAGCGTAGTCACCTCTCCTGTAATGAATTTTGATATCATGGCCTCAGTCGGCCGTTTCAAAGAACGAAAGTATCTGAACCGGGGGGCCCAGCTTTGTGTGGCATCAGCAAGAATGGCTGTCAGGGATTCTGGAATTTCCAGGGAAATGCTGGCAAAAGCAGGCCTGTTTGTCGGGGCCGGCCCAAACATGGATATTGGCGGAGAGTTCCCTGAAATCAAGGAAGGCAAAATGGATCGGGAAGGCCTTATGGCCCTATGGATTCTTAAGTTTCTTCCAAATACGCCGGCCTCTGCCATCGCCAGAATAGCCGGTATCCATGGAGAAAACCTTACGGTCACAACCGCGTGTGCCGCTTCGTTGCAGGCCATCGGCGAGGCCTACAGGAGGATAAAAGACAATTATCTAAATCTGGCATTTGCCGGTGGAGGCGATTCAAGGTTAAGTCATGGAGGCATACTCGCCTACAAAAAGGCTCGTGCCATTTTTAGCGGAAACGAAGACCCTGAAACGGTAAGCCGTCCTTTTGATGAAAGCAGAAAAGGATTTGTCCCCGGAGAGGGAGGCGCTTTTTTCCTTTTAGAAGAGCTTGAGCACGCACAGGCACGCGGGGCAACAATCTATGCCGAGGTATGCGGCTTCGGAACCTCAATGGATGGGCATAACATGACCTCCCCTGAGCCACACGGAAAATGGGGGGAACAGGCCGTACTTGCCGCACTTAAGGAGGCAGGAATGTCTCCCGATGTGATTGATGTAATTTCTTCCCATGGAACCGGCACTTACCTCAATGACATCATGGAGGCGAACATGATCAGGCGCATTTATGGAAAACACACGCCGTTAGTCGTTGCCCTCAAATCATGGATCGGCCACATATCCACTGCATGCGGAGCTCTGGAACTTGCCATCTGTCTAACTTGCATGAGAGACGGCTATGTACCAGAGATAAGAAACCTCAAAGACCCATGTCTCTCAGGAATCGACTTTGTCAGAAAAGACCTGAAATATCCAGTGAGCACAATAATGTTGCAGAATTTTGGTTTTGGCGGTCAGAACAGCGCCCTGATTATAAGGAAAAGCGAACCGTGAACCCAACAACCTGCGCAGTTCGAATTGCTGGATTGGAATTGCCGCTCTTTACAAAGTCTCCGGATATTGATAAATTGCAAAAGCATGCTTTGGTTCATCCGGTCCAGGCCTAACACTGCCGGATGTTTCGGGTTTACTAATTCAGGTT
>JAYEIR010000001.1:14049-19775 GCA_034660135.1 Thermodesulfobacteriota bacterium | reverse complement strand
AATACAAGCAGGAGTAACGCATGAAAGGAATAATATTAGCCGGGGGTTCCGGAACTCGCCTGTATCCAATCACAAGGTCAGTGAGCAAGCAGCTTATCCCGATATATGACAAGCCCATGATATATTACCCACTTTCTGTTTTGATGTTTGTAGGAATCAGGGAGATATTGATCATTTCGACTCCTGAAGACCTGCCCAGGTTCAGGCAACTTTTTGGGGATGGTTCCCAGGTCGGCCTCTCCTTTTCCTATGCTGAGCAGCCCCGTCCTGAAGGTCTGGCCCAGGCTTTCATAATCGGCAAGGAATTCATAGGAACGGAAAAGGTTGCGCTTATCCTTGGAGACAACATCTTTCACGGCCACGGGCTTCCTGATAGACTCAGAGAATCCGTACGTTTTGACAGGGGCGGGGTGATTTTCGGTTATCCTGTACGCGACCCTGAGCGCTATGGTGTAGTGGAATTTGATGAACAGGGAAATGTCACCGGGCTTGAGGAAAAGCCGGAAAAACCTAAATCCCGATACGCAATTCCCGGCCTGTATTTTTATGACAACGATGTGGTGAAAATAGCAGAGAATCTTAAGCCGTCAGCTCGCGGAGAACTTGAGATTACCGACGTGAATCTGGAGTATCTTCGACGGAAGACTCTCCGTGTGGAGCTTCTGGGCCGTGGATTCGCATGGCTCGATACAGGGACACATGAGTCACTTCAGCAGGCAGCCAATTTTGTTCAGACCATTCAAGAGAGGCAGGGACTACAGATCGCCTGTATTGAAGAAATCGCCTTTCGTTCCGGCTATATAGGCAGAGAGCAACTCAGGGCCCTGGCCGGAGATATGTTGAAAAATGATTACGGTCAATATCTCATGGAAATCCTCGAACAAGAAGGAGGCGAGAAAAATGTCGGTTAAGTTTTTTGAGATGTCTCTGCCAGGTGTTTTTCTTGTTGAACCTGTTGTATTTCAAGATGATCGCGGTTTCTTCATGGAAACCTATCATCAAGACAAATATGTGGATGGGGGCATAGGCCGAACATTTGTGCAGGACAACTATTCCCATTCGAGGAAGGGGATACTCAGGGGACTCCATTATCAACTGAGGCATGCTCAGGCCAAGCTGATTTATGTGGTGGAGGGGGAGATATTTGATGTCGCAGTAGATATACGACGTGGCTCACCTTGGTTCGGCCAGTGGTTCGGAACACACCTCTCATCAAAGAACAAACACCAGATGTTTATCCCGGAAGGTTTTGCACATGGCTTCTGTGTGCTGAGCGAGATGGCGGATATCATGTATAAATGCACTGACTTTTATGTGCCTCAGGATGAGTTCGGCGTTTATTGGTCAGACCCTGATATTGGTATTGACTGGCCGGTGGAGACCCCATACCTTTCTGAAAAGGACGCTCAGAATCCCTTACTAAGTGCGATTCCGGAGGATTCTTTGCCTGTCTACAAGAGGGAAGAAGCCGTGATACACGGCAGTACCTCGGCATATGCTGAAAAGATTATCGTTCATGTGCCCCATGAACTTGAATATGTTGTGCCAGGGTTCCTTGAAAAGAGACACAGGGATGTGAAAACCCTGAAGGAGGCCATTGCCAAGGACGATTACGAAAATATCCGGGCATTGGCCCAAGGGATAAAAAAAGATGCAGAGAGGTATGGATTCGATACCCTTACTGATTCAGGCCAGGCACTTGAAGATGCAGCAAAGGAAAAAGATGGCGCGACAATTAAAAAAGAGATAAGCAAATTCTTGGGCTATCTCCGGCGTGTTCAGGTTGTCTATGATGATTCCATATGAAAAGACCGGCGGTCAGAGGTCTGATGTCAGAAGTCGGCAGGAAACGAATTCCTGATATACTCCACGGCATTCCTGAAGACTTTGATACCCTCTCCTTCCTCGGATGTAATCGCTTTTCCTTGACGCGTGAGGAGTTCCTTTTTTCTGGTCCAGTCAGGGTAGTTAGTATAATGGTTGAATGCCTCGGGGTGAGGCATAAGGCCAAAGATCCTGCCACTGGGGGCGCATATCCCGGCGATGTCCCGTATGGACCCATTAGGATTCAGGGGCCATTCACCCTCTGCAGCATCTCCTTTTCCGTCAGCATATTGCATTACAACCTGGTTGTTTTTGAAGAGCCGCTCAATGTCCTCGTTTGCTGCATAAAACTTCCCCTCACCGTGCCTGACCGGTAGTTCCACAAGGGAAAGCCCTTTGGTAAAAACACACGGTGATTCGGGGTTGACCTTGAGGCCTACCCACGTATCAATAAAATTACCTGAATCATTATATGTGAGAGCGACTCGCCTTTCGCGGTAATCATATTCAAAACCGGGGAGCAGTCCAAGGTTTACAAGACACTGGAAACCATTGCATATCCCGAGGATAAGCTTGCCCTCCTCGATAAAACGTTCCATGTCTTTGCCTAAGTGATGCTTGAGTTTTGAGGCCATCAGGACGCCGGCCCCATGGTCATCCGCCCAACTGAATCCTCCCCCAAAGACGAGGATATGGTAGTCCGTAAGCCCTATTTTGTGACCTGTTTCCTCTTCTCTTATCAGATCATTAATGTGAATCCTGTGGGATTGCGCACCGGCAAGCCTTAGCGAAAAATCGGTCTCAGAATCACAGTTCAATCCGTAGCCTGTAAGAACCAGAGCCTTAACGTCTGTCATATCAAATCCCCAAACGGTTTCTTCCAGAATTCCTTGAGCCTGGATATGTCTTCATCAATGATCATCTTTCCCGTGCTGTCTTTGACACAAAGGCCGGGAGATTCTATGACCACACCTGTCAGGCCTGTTTGAACGTCAGAAAAGATTCTCTCGAAGTCATCTTTCTTGTCAGGGGCCACTGTCACAATAAAACGGCCGCACGATTCTGAGTAAAGGAACTGGCTTACGGTGAGCCCTGGCGAAGAGGGGATCAGGGACACATCGATTTCCATTCCAAGTCCGCCTGCCATTGCAACCATGGCAAGATGCACTGCAAGCCCGCCCCTTGTTACTGCGTGGCATGAAGAAATCAGGCCTTTCTCGATGGCATCGTGGAGTGCCAGGTACCGGGGCCAGAGTCTTTTTGTGTCCACCTCCGGAACATGAAGACCCACTGCACCAATCATCTGGTAATATTCGCTTGCGCCGAGCTCATTTTTTGTCTCGCCCAGGACATAGACAAGATCTCCGGGAAACTTGGCGTCCATAGTGACACACATATTGATGTCTTTGACTACACTGCAAACTGTGAACAGGAGGGTCGGCAGACCGGAGACCTTGCGTCTTTCACCATAGGGGCCCTTTAAGTTCCCATCAATATACATGCTGTCCTTTCCGGAAAGCAGAGGTATTCCGTAGCCGTGACAGCAGTCTCTCAATGCCCAATTGGCTCTGACGAGTTGCGCGGCCTTGTATTTGCCGTCCGGATTTTTTTGGGGATCATACTCTATTGTTGGCCAGCAAAAGTTGTCTACCCCACCGAGGTGATCCGGGTCTCCTCCCACGGCAATGGTCTTTCGAACTGCTTCATCGATAGTTGCAGCGGCCATGTGATATGTATCAATATGTGAAAAATAAGGGTTGAGTGCCTGTGAAACAGCAATGCCCCTGTTGGACTCAAGAATTGGCCTGACAACTATTCCATCGCTCGGTATGTCCCTTGTCTTCCCCGCTAATGGCTTGATCACCGAGCCCCCTTGCACTTCATGATCATATTGCCTTGCTATCCAGTTACGGGCACATATGTTGGGCCGGGAAAGCATGTCTCTGAGGATTTTGCCATGATCTTCCGGCTCATCCACAACAGGCTCTGTCAACCCCCTCATACGAGGAGAGACCCACTCGGCATCAAATTCCCACTGGGGAAAATCCGATTCCAGGAGATCCATCCTCACATAGGCACAGGTCTTTCCCTTATAGTCTAATTGCAGGTAGCCGGAATCGGTGTACTCACCAATAACCGTACTTTCCACGGCATGCTTTCCGGACAGTTCCATAAAACGATCTATGTGTTCTGGTGTTACGGCGATAGTCATCCTTTCCTGGGATTCTGAGACCCATATTTCCCACTGATCTAAACCATCGTATTTCAGGGGTACCTTATCCAGATCCACCCGACAACCATTGCTGAAACGTGCTGATTCGCCAACAGAGGAAGAAAGCCCCCCACCCCCGTTGTCCGTAATATAGGCTATCAGGCCTTCGTCTCTTGCCTCAAGCAGAAAATCATGCATCTTCTTTTGTGTATAAGGGTCACCTATCTGCACATGGCCTGCAGGAGTATGTTCGCTATAAGTCTCCGAAGCGGCGGTAACTCCATGGATTCCGTCCTTTCCAACCCTCCCCCCTGACATAATAATGAGATCTCCCGGGGAGGTGGTTTTCTTGTCAGAGGATTTATGGTCGATGACGGCAGGCATGATTCCCATGTCAGTCACAAAAACCAGGCATTTTCCAATATAGCTTTCGTCAAACAGGAGTAAACCGAAAGGCGTGGGAATACCGCTTTTGTTTCCGCCGTCTCTCACTCCCTCGATGATACCGTCAAGTAAACGACGGGGATGGAGATGGGGCATCAGGTCTCCTGCGTATTCCCTGTGCCCAACGCAGTAGTCATACATTCCAAGAATAAGTTTAGAGCCTTTTCCCGTGCCCATGGGATCCCTGTAAATCCCGACTATTCCTGTGATTGCTCCGCCATAGGCCTCCATGTTGGATGGACTGTTATGTGTTTCACCTGTAATTACATAATAATTATTTTCATCAAAGCGTCCCACGCCTGCGTTATCCCACAAGACCGATATGACCCAATCTTTCTCTTGTTGTATCTTCAGGGTAGGTGCCTCTATGCAGGATTTAAACAAGTTGTCTACTGTCTCGCTATGACCTGTTTCTAAATCGCGGTACCTGAAAAGGCCCCTGAATGTATTATGGTTACAATGGTCACTCCGGGCCTGGGAGATATACTCTAATTCCACATCCGTTGGCAGGTCCAGGCCGATCTTCTTTCTGTGATTCCTGACATCGTCTCTCAAAAAGTAGTGTCTTATGACCGGAATGTCCCTGTCCTGAAGTGCAAGGTTACGTTCAATTGATATTTGTTTCAATTGTTCGTCGGTCTGAATGGATATCGTGTTGACCCTAGGTTCATGGTTGAGGATAACTTTTGGTACAGGGGAGCCAATTCCCTTTTCAGCCTGCCAGTTATCTTTTGAATATATATTCCACTGCTGAACAACGTCATTCGCTAATAAGTCGCCGGCAATCTTCCGGACTTGACTTTCGGCGAGATCCCCTTTGATTTCATATAGTTTTGAAGTGTAAACAGCCTGGTCAGTCCCAAATTTGATTCCCAAAATGTCTTCGATAGCTTCGGCCGCCGTGCTGCCGGCCGTATCTCTGACCCCCGGACGGAAACCGATCCAAATGAGAAAATCAAAGTCAGCGGAGATCGGGGAATAAGAAGATTCTTCCGTGACCGGGTTTGTGAATATTTCTGTGCGGATCTGCTCCAACTGATATGGACTCAGCTCGGCATCTATGGTCAGGACACGAATTACTCGAATGTCCTCAACTTCAAACCCGAAATATTCCGTTGACTTCCGCCGGATACTAACGCCCTCGGCATCCAATAATTCTTCCTTTAGTTTGATCTCCAGTCTCGAAACCATTTTTCCCCTGAGATTTTGTGAAAATATTCAGTATTTCACACACCAGTTTCCATCT
>JAYEIR010000001.1:0-13949 GCA_034660135.1 Thermodesulfobacteriota bacterium | reverse complement strand
CTTCCGCCGGATACTAACGCCCTCGGCATCCAATAATTCTTCCTTTAGTTTGATCTCCAGTCTCGAAACCATTTTTCCCCTGAGATTTTGTGAAAATATTCAGTATTTCACACACCAGTTTCCATCTGCCGGCCATTTTTTGTATCCATCTATAATCTTGAAGTCTCGCCTGTCTATTGGCAAAAAGGTCTGTTTGCCCTTCCCGAGACGGGGAGGCAGAACTTTACTACAGTCTATTTGAAAGACACAGACTAATCAAATCCTGTGGGTGAGTCAAATACTTTGGCAAGAATAAAGGTTGAAATCCAAAAAGCCAATGGATATATTGGTATTGGGTGAAATTGCAAGCTTATGTGACTGTCAGGGTATTATTCAACTCATCTTGTAACTCAGGCTTCGTCTATATAGTCATTATTAGGTATAGTCTGTAATTGCCCTTGATTAGATAAGAATTCGGAGATACCAGCCATACAGCGTTACACATACAGGAGCCAAAAACATGGAAAACGAGAAAAAACCTACGGATGAAAAACAGGATAGTGGAAGAACTCCAAATCAAAAAGAGCTTGAAAAGGAACTGAAACAATATCTTTACAAGAGATACGGTGATCGTGTGAGGATTGTCTCTCCATTTGTTTTTCCAAGAAAGGAAGAGTCTCCGGGCGATGATGCTAATGCAGGGGCGGAAGACGGACCCATGCACACATTCGACATGCTGCCAGAGGAGTTGGAAGCGTATTTGGAAAGTTTCATCGTGAAACAAGAAAATGCCAAGGCGGTTTTGGCTACCAAGATCTGTACCCACTTCAACAGGATCAAGTTTAATGGCGTTGATCATTCCAAAAGACCGGCCGCAAAAAAGAAAGCTTCAACAGTCGGCATGATAAAAAACAATGTGCTGATGATCGGCCCAACCGGAGTTGGCAAGACCTATATCATCAAACTGATCGCTCAGAAACTTGGTGTCCCCTTTGTGAAAGGAGATGCCACCAAATTCAGTGAAACGGGTTATGTAGGCGGGGATGTGGAAGATCTTGTGCGTGACCTTGTGTATGAAGCAAATGAAGATATCGGATTAGCTGAAAACGGTATAATCTATATTGACGAAATTGATAAGATCTGTTCAACCAGTAATCTGATTGGTCATGATGTCTCACGGACTGGGGTCCAGAGGGCCCTCTTGAAGCCTATGGAAGAGACGGAGGTTGATCTGAAAGTCGCTCATGATCCTATATCCCAGATACAGGCCATAGAGCACTATAGAAGGACGGGAAAAAAAGAAAAAAGAGTGGTCAATACGAAGAACATACTGTTCATAATGAGCGGCGCCTTCGGGGATCTTGCCCAGATAATTAGGAAAAGGCTTCAAAGTCAGGGGCTTGGCTTTGAGGCAGACGTTAGATCAACTGAGGTTCCATGGGAGATCCTGAGAGAAGTAAGTGCTCAGGATTTGATCGAATTCGGTTTTGAATCGGAGTTTGTGGGCCGTATGCCGGTTATTGTGGTATTTGATGAGCTGACCGAGGACGATCTGTATGTAATTTTGAAAAATCCAAACAACCCGATTATTATCAGCAAACGACTTGATTTCAGGGCTTATGGGATTGAGATCAAGTTCGAAGAAGAAGCACTGATGAAAATTGCAAAAATCGCAGCTACAGAGAAAACCGGAGCCAGGGGGCTTGTAAGTGCTATTGAGAAGGCCCTGATCCCTTTTGAAAAGAGACTCCCTTCCAAAGGAGTAAAAAGATTTCTGGTGACCCCCGAAGTGGTTAATGATCCTGATGGCCGGCTTGATACGTTCCTGGAACATCCGGACGACCCGGTAATGGAAAAAAGGTTTCAGAAAGCCGCCGACAAGGAGCTTAAGAATATCAAGGAATATATCTCGAAAAGGCTCAGTGATTTTTGCGAGAAATCAGGGCTTGACATCTATGAAAGAAGAATGGATGTCATTGCGGAAAGCTATTTGAGGGGCTTTTCCGACATTAATAGGGCGTTTGATGATTTTATGGAAATGTACAGTGAGATCAGGAATCAGGAATCTTCCCTTGTTGAAGAGATTGGGATGGATATCTCGTTTGATGAGAGTGCTGTGGACGAAATCATAAGCCAGGCGGTCAAGACAGGTCAGAAGGCTGGTTCCCTGGTGATTGAGTTGGCAACAAGGCTTGAATACGGCCTCAGGCTCGTGGAGGAAAAAACGGGTATTGAGAGCTTCACCATTAGTAGTGAGGCTATTACCGATACGGAGAACTTCATAAATGGATTTGTCAAGAAGTGTTATCATGAAGAAAACACTGAGACATATCTTGCTTAGGCCACGCAGGTGTACTAATGATAGGAATATCAAAGCTATATTGCGGCACTGTTGAGCCATCCGATGCCCTTCGTTACGAGAGACGTTCAAGTGACCTGCCTTCTCACTTGCTCCAGTTTTCCAAGGACAAGAATCCGGTTGTTGTCTGGAATGTGACCCGGGCATGTAATCTTAACTGTGCTCACTGCTATGCCAAGGCAGTGAACCGACCACATGAAAAAGAGATGACCTACAAACAAGGCCTGGACCTAATCGATGACCTGAGTGCATTTGGTGTGCCGGTCATCCTTTTTTCAGGGGGTGAACCTCTTATGCACCCCAATCTGGTCGGCCTTGCCAAATATGCTGTAGAAAAGGGCATAAGGGCGGTTATTTCAACAAACGGGACACTGATTACCAAAAAAAAGGCAACAGAGTTGATGGAAATCGGCCTGTCGTATGTCGGTGTCAGTTTGGATGGCATGGAGGCTGTCAACGACCGTTTCCGGGGAAAGAAAGGGGCCTTTCAGGCTGCCCTGGAAGGTATAAGGAACTGCCAGGATGTCGGATTGAAGGTTGGTCTCAGGTTTACCATCAACCGTATGAACGCAGGAGAGATCCCGTATATTTTCGATCTGATAGAGGAATACCGGATACCGAGAATATGTTTTTATCATCTCGTCTATGCAGGCCGGGGCTCGAATTTAAAAGATATGGATCTTGATCACAGGGAAACCCGCAAAGCAGTTGATCTAATCATCAACAGGACAAAGGACCTGCATGACAGGGGGATCAACAAAGAGGTCCTGACAGTGGATAACCATGCTGATGGCCCATATCTCTATCTTCGAATGCTGAGCGAGAATAACCCGAGGGCTGAAGGGGTCTTAAACCTCCTCAGGATGAATGAGGGAAACAATTCGGGTCGCGGATTTGGATGCGTGAGTTGGGACGGCTCTGTTTATGCAGACCAGTTCTGGCGTCATTACAGCTTCGGCAGTGTCCTGGAAAGACCGTTCAGCGAAATCTGGTCAGATCTATCCAACCCGTTGATGGGGCAACTCAAAGAGAAAAAGAAACACGTAAGAGGACGCTGTGCAAAATGTCAGTGGTTGGATATCTGTGCCGGGAATTTCAGGGTCAGGGCTGAATCCGTTACAGGTGACGTCTGGGCCTCTGACCCTGCCTGCTATCTCACCGATGAGGAAATCGCCCTGGAAAAGGATCACAACCAAGATAGTGCCCAACCCGGATAAACGCCGGCAAATAACCTGACAATTTGAACGTTCATGGGTTCAAAGGTTCAAAGTTCAATGCAAATCTCAACCCTGAACCCTTGAACCTGTGAACCTGTGAACGGTTACAACATATGTACAGTGCACACTTCGGCATAAGCGAAAGCCCTTTTGCGCTCACCCCTGATCCACGCTTTCTTTTCTTGAGCCGGCGTCATCAGGAGGCGCTGGCCCATCTCCTGTACGGCATGGGTGAGAAAGGCGGCTTTGTGCAACTCACTGGTGAGGTCGGAACCGGTAAAACAACCTTGTGCCGCAGTCTCCTGGAACAGGTGCCGGAGCATGTGAACGCGGCCCTGATTCTAAATCCCAAACAGACGGCCATTGAGCTGGTTGCCTCTGTCTGCGACGAGTTACACGTGCCGTACCCGAGGGGCACGGACAGCCTGAAAGTCATGATTGACCTGCTTAATCGTCACCTGTTGGAGAGCCATGCAAAAGGTCTTCGAACGGTGTTGATTATCGATGAGGCCCAGAATTTAAGTGCCGAAACCCTCGAGCAGGTTCGCTTGTTGACGAATCTGGAAACGACCACACAAAAGCTGTTGCAGATTATCCTTATCGGCCAGCCTGAACTTCAGACATTGATGGCCCGCCCCGAATTACGACAACTTGCCCAGCGAATCACGGCCCGTTATCATTTGACTCCTCTGTCATTGGAGGAGACAGGCGCCTATGTCCGGCACCGGCTGGAAATTGTGGGCTGCAAACGACATCTGTTTACCAGGTGGGCATTGCGCCTGGTACACAAGCTGTCCGGAGGGATCCCGCGTCTCGTCAACATCATCTGCGACCGTGCCCTGCTCGGCGCCTATGTGCGCCAGTGTGAACGTATCAACAAGAGTCTGGTGCGTAAGGCTGCACGTGAAGTAATGGGAAAAGCAGAGAGCTTACACCACCGGCGATTATTAGGGTGGTCAATTGCTGCCCTGGTGCTGGCTTTGTTAGGTTATGGATGGGGATTTATACCGTGGCCGGATTTGTCAGGATGGATGACAGCACAAGACAGACCAGCGAAGGAGCCGATGGTGGCTTCAATGGCCGCTCCTCCCGTTGCCAGGCAGCAACCTCAGGACGATAGTATGGACGGCGAGTCAATTATTCTTGCTGAAATCCTGAACAGGGAGAACGCAGGGACGGATACCAAGACAGCATTTAGCACCTTGTTCGGCTGCTGGGGGTTGCCTTGCCCCGACCTCGATGGGAATACGGCCTGTGAACTTGCTCCCGGAATAGGCCTCCGCTGTCTTCTCGGCAGAGGGAACTGGACAACCCTTCTTAATTTTAACCGGCCCGCAGTATTGGAACTGATCGACGATGCTCAACAGCGGCACCATGTTGTGGTAGTTGGCCTGAACAAGAAGAATGTTACGATTGATCTTGGCGGTCAGCAGATCACCTTGCCACGTGCAGATGTGGAGCCTTTTTGGTTTGGTAATTTCATTATCCTGTGGAAACCGCCCCTGCCTATCTCTCATTTTCTTGGTCAGGGGAGTGCCGGCCCGGAGGTGCTCTGGCTCAGGAAACAACTGGATCGTATTGAGGGGAGATCCGCAGGCTCTGAGGGGGGCATCCCAAGCTCAGTGTTTGACGAGATCCTAAAGAGACGGGTCATGGACTTCCAGAGTAACCATTCCATAAACACAGATGGCAAGGTGGGGGAAGAGACATTAATACATCTGAATACGGCCTTAGGAGATCCCTCTATCCCCTTGTTATGCCGGGTGGCCCAGTAAGGTGGAGTAGAAAGGACCATGTCATTTATCCTTGAAGCGCTTAAACGGGCAGATCGGGAACGGCGACTCGGACATGCACCTGATTTTAGTGCCTTATATCAGGAGAAAGGCGTTTCTCGCTCCAGGCACTGGCCCTGGTTATGGGCGGGCGTCGTTTTGGTGATGAGTGCCCTGATAGTGGCGCTAATGCTCCGGCCAGAGGCACCGTCTCCGGGATCCGGCACCAGTTCCAAATCAAACAGTGCAATGGTTTTGCCCAAACCAAAGCCTGGAAGCATGTCAGGGGACGAATCAATTCCAAAGCCTGCAGCGCCTTTGAAGACAGCAGGAGCAACCTCTCCTTTTGATAGCCAAATGCGCGCGTCCGGGAGGCCGGCACGTGTCTCGAGTGCCCCCCGTTCCACCCGGCCTCTTGTTCTCGAGGCCAGGATTACAGAACAATCAAAGGTTCAGGCTAAGGGAAGGGAAACCGCATCGGTCATAGAAGAGCCGGAAACCACTTTTGCTGATCCGGACACGGTTGATATCATGGACACGGCTGATATCATAAGCCATCCCGAAGTTTCTCTTGAGCCTGCAGATACTCCCTTGCTTTCGCAGCCGGTCAGTCCGGAACCCAAAGATATCCGGAGGACGTCAGAAGCTGCTGTTGCAAAGACAGACACTGTGGTTGCAGCGCAAGACACCTCCGGCCCGGGAGAGCCGATCCCGCTGGTCACCGAACTGCCCTTGAAGATACGCAATAGGTTTCAGAAGCTTGAGATCAATGTGCATGTCTATTACCCGGACCCGGTCAAGTGTTTTGTGTTCATTAATGCGAGGCGCTATCAAGCAGGGGATCGAATCGGGGTTGATGGGCCACTGCTCGAAGAGATCATCCCCGATGGTGTGGTCATAAATTACGGTGATGGCCGGGCACGCATACAGACCAGAAGATAGATCTACAGAAACTAATCAGGTGGATAGGCTAACGGCTGAAGGCTTTTAGGGAAAAGACTCATAAAACTCAATAATAGACTAACCATTCAAGGATACTGTTCCCAAATACGGCTTTTGCCGTTGGGGGGGATTGACCAGTTTCCTCCAGTCTACAGCCTTCAGGCTAATAACCTGTACCAGTTACGCTCTGCGTTTCATAATGCTTAAAAGGATAATCAGATATGAAAGAATCTCACGCACTATATAAAACCGAAGGACATATTGCTGTCATCACCCTTAACCGGCCGAAGGCCGGAAATGCATTTAGCCCGGAGATGATCCGTCTATGGAACAGGTTCCTTGCTGATGCCCGGGCAGACAATGACATAAGAGTTATTATTGTGACCGGAAAGGGTGATACCTTTTGCTCCGGAGGAGACATCCAGGACATGGCCGATGGAAAACTTAAGTCATGGGACATGAAAAATTTTCTCTGGGACGGAGTGCATCGTATTGCGCTTACCCTCGAAGACCTCGACAAGCCGGTTATTGCAGCCATTAACGGCGCTGCTATGGGGGCCGGCATGGACATGGCAATCATGTGCGACCTAAGGGTGTGCTCAGACAGGGCTAAACTTGCGGAGTCTTATATAACCATGGGGCTGGTCCCCGGAGATGGCGGCGCCTATTTTCTCCCGCGTCTCGTCGGGGTGTCCAAGGCCCTGGAATTGCTCTTTACCGGTGATGTCTTAAATCCACAGGAGGCCCTGGAACTCGGGATCATCAATCGCGTCGTACCGCATGAAAAACTCATGGAAGAAACAATGGTTCTGGCGGAAAAGATTGCGAACAAGCCCCCGCTTGCCATCCGGATGATGAAAAGGGCTGTATATCAGGCTCAATCCAGTACTCTCCGGTCCCATCTTGATTACATATCATCACAACTGTCTCTGTTGTCGGAAACCGAAGATCATCGCGAAGCCGCCAGGTGCTTTTTAGATAAGTCAAAACCCGTGTTTGTCGGCAAGTAAAGCAAGCAGGAGTCAGGATTTCCCCTCAAAAACCGCTTGACAAGGTTAGGGAACTTGTCTATTGTCGACAGAATGAAAGCAGGTGAGAAAACTTTTATAACCCCGCCACTCCTTGTTGAAGATGTCGCGAGCTATCTGAGAGACTCTATAGTCAACGGAACTCTCAAACAGGGAGAGAAGCTGAGCGAAACATCGCTCCAGAAGCGGTTCGGGACAAGCAGATCCCCCATAAGAGAGGCATTGAGGATACTCGAAAGGGAGGGATTGGTGGCGATTTTTCCAAGGAGGGGGGCATGTGTAAGTAACATCACCCGCGAGGACCTTGTCGATACCACCATTGTAAGGGCCAATCTTGAGGCCCTTGCAGCAAAGCTTGCCCTCCCTCATATCACTCATAATGATCTGAAAAAGATGGAGAGGCTTCTCAAAAATATGGAGGAAGAACTCAAAGAATATTCCATAACCAAATTTACAACAACCCATCATGAGTTTCATGAAACCTTTATTTTACTTTGCAAAAACAGAGTCCTGATTGATATCCTTGGAAAACTGAGAAGACAATATTTCAGGCCTGAGGTTACATCGATCTATTTTCTGAATAATTTTGAGAACGCCGCCAGCGGCCATCTCAAAATAGTCAAGGCATTTGAAAGCAGGGATGCCCAAGAGGTGGAGAACGTGGTGAAAGATCATATCATCACAGCGTTCTCTGATAACAAGGATCTCCGGGGAAATGAAAATAACAAAACAGGCAAGGGGAAAGGGGAAAGGAAATGAAAAGAGGTATTTTGCTTAGCGTAAATGGTGAAAGACGTGAGGTATTTATCGAGCCTAATCGTACGCTCCTTGATGTCCTCAGGGAGGAACTCTCCCTGACCGGTGTTAAGGAGGCATGCGGAAGAGGTGAATGTGGGGCATGCACGGTGCTTGTGGACGGGAATCCTGTAAACTCCTGTATTACACTTGCTGTGGAGGCTGAAGGGAAGGAAATAGAAACTATAGAAGGGCTTTCAAATGGTGGCGATCTGCATCCGCTTCAGGAGGCATTTATTGAGCATCACTCATTTCAGTGCGGGTTCTGTACCCCCGGCATAATCATGACCGCCAAGGCCTTTCTTGACAGAAATCCTGAACCAACAGAAGAGGAAATAAAAAATGCCGTTGCCGGAAACATTTGCAGGTGCACGGGATATGATAATATTGTTGACGGCATATTGAACGCTGCTGAGGAAATAAAAAAATAGTAAGGGGTACCAAGCTATGAAGGACTTCAAATATGTAAAAAAGGGTCTGAAAAGGACCGACGGTGAGATGATTGTAACCGGAAGAGCCAAGTTTACTGTTGACATGGCACTTCCTGAGATGCTGTTTGGGAAAATATTAGGAAGCCCTTATCCCCATGCAAGGATAATAGGGATAAATGTAGACAAGGCAAAGGAACTTGAGGGGGTGAAGGCGGTAGTAACCGGCAAAGATATAGGTTACAGGCGGTTTTCCTTCATAGATACGCCTGCCTATCCGGCAGAGCAGACACCGCTTGCAGTGGATAGGGTTAGATTCGTTGGAGAAGGGGTAGCCGCGGTTGCGGCCGTGA
Source organism: Thermodesulfobacteriota bacterium (assembly GCA_034660135.1). Taxonomy (GTDB): domain Bacteria; phylum Desulfobacterota; class DSM-4660; order Desulfatiglandales; family Desulfatiglandaceae; genus JAYEIR01. The sequence continues at coordinate 5,076 of JAYEIR010000001.1, read as the reverse complement.
CTGAAGATATCGCGGCAAAGGCCCTTGATCTTATTGAGGTGGAATACGAAGAGCTGCCGGCCGTGTTTGACCCAGAGGAGTCAATGAAAGACGGCGCGCCCGCAGTCCATGATATTATTGAACCAAACACAACAACGGCTTGGGAGGATTTTGGTATTCCCAAGGCAAAATCGAGGCCTTTTAAGGTTGTCAACAATATATCAAACAGGACACTCATAGAGTACGGTGACATTGAAAAAGGGTTCGAAGAGGCGGACTGTATAAGGGAGGACAGGTTTGAGATACCTTCCACCTCTCATGTTGCCATGGAGCCCCATGTGGCTGTGGCGAACTACCAGCCCACCGGGAAATTAGATGTCTGGCTTACCCACATGGGATATGAGCATAAGAGGTTCTGGCTGGCAAAGTTGTTAGACATACCCATGAGCATGGTGAGGGTCCACAAGACCTATGTCGGCGGTACTTTTGGAGGTAAAATAAGCATATTCCCGTATGAAATTCTCTCTGCGTATCTCTCAAGGCTCACGGCAAGACCGGTAAAGATTACACTCACCAGGCAGGAAGTATTCTCCACCTGCCCACCCGCGAGGAGGATGATCGTCTATATGAAGATGGGTGTGAACAAGGAGGGAAAGATCACAGCCTATCATTCGAAGGTAATAGATGATGTGGGTGCCTACAGGAGAAGTTCTCCAACCGCAATGTACCTTGCGCACAGCTTTAGAAACCCCATATACGATATAGCAAACGTGAGACATGAAGGATATGGGGTTTATACCAACAAGCTGTATGCTACTGCGAAAAGGGGGCATTCCTTGCAGCAGATGAGTTTTGCCGTGGAGTCCCAGATAGACATGATATGCGAGGAGTTAGGCCTTGACAAGGTTGACATGAGGCTGAAAAATTTCAGAAAAAAAGGAGATGTCCTTCCCAACGGGGATACGCTTAATAGTTACGCCCTTCCGGAATGCCTGAAGCAAGCGGTTGAGAAAATAGGCTGGAAAGAGAAATACGGAAAGGAGAAGTCCAGGGGATTTGGTATCGGGACTGCCTCGATGTTCTCGGGCGCCCATAACTACCCTTTTGCAAGCGGGGCCATGATCAGGCTCAACCACGACGGCAGGATGATCCTTTACACAGGGCAGACAGAGTTCGGAATAGGCATTGATACGGTGATGGCCCAGGTAGTGGCCGAGGTGCTCGATTGTCCAATGGATTACGTGATAGTCAATTGCGGCGATTCAGAGGTGAGCCCCCATGATGTAGGAAACTGGCTCAGTGCCGGCATGTTTGTATCAGGGGAGGCCGTAAGGAGGGCGGCGCTTGATCTCAGGGAGCAGATGCTCAACTATGCTGCCACGGGGCTTGAGATAGATGTTGAAGATCTTGAGATGAATGACGGCTGGATTGTATCCAGGTCGGATGACTCAAAAAAGCTTTCCTTCTCTGATATGTCTCGGTACGGGATCCAGATGGCAGGTGGAGACCCCCTTATTGGAAAGGGATACACCAAGTGCGTTCCTGAGGTCTATTTCTGGAAGGGAAAGTACAACAAGACAGCGTCACTTTCCTCAGGAAAGGGCAGGTTCACACAGGCCTATGGCCTTGCTGCGGCTGCTGCTGAGGTGGAGGTAACCCCTGAAACCGGAGAGGTGAAAATAATTGAGCTCGTTGTCGCTGATGACTGCGGGACACCCATAAACGTAAAATCGGTTGAAGGCCAGATCATGAGCCAGGCCGTAATGGGTATCGGAGATGTATTGCTCGAAGAGGTCGAGATAAAAGATGGGATTGTAATGAACCCGAATCTGCTTGAATACAGGGTCCCGACCGCAAACGATATCCCGAAAATAACGTCTATAATTGTAGACAGTTACGAGCCCAACGGGCCGTTCGGTGCAAAGGAGGTTGGTGAAACATCGAGGGCAGCCGCAATATCAGCCATTGCCAATGCGATATGCAATGCCATAGGTAAGAGGATATGCGCCCTTCCTATGACGAATGACAGGATAATGCAAGCAATATCAGATAAAAAAGGGGGTAACTCATGAGTTTGTTAGCGGAATTTGAATACAAAAGGCCTGAAAGCCTGGACGAGCTTCTTGATCTCCTCTCTGATTTTGAAGGCAAGGCTGCGATCCTGGCTGGTGGAACAGACATAATTCCAAGGATAAAGATGGGATTGAAAGAGCCCGCTCTTGTCATTGATATTAAAGAAATAGAGGGCCTCAATTACGTGAAAAAAGAAGGAGAAAACGTCAGAATCGGGTCCATAACAACTATTTTTGACATTAGAAATAATGCGCTGATAAAAGACAGATACCCCGTTCTTCATGAGGCTGCGTGTTTGACTGCCAGTGAAAACATCCAGTTAAGGGGGACCCTGGGAGGGAACATCATCCAGGATACGAGATGCGTGTACTACAACAAGCCAAAGGAATGGAGGGCCTCCTTTAAAGCCTGCTTCAAAATCGGTGGTGGCACATGTAATGCAGCCGGAGGAGCAAAAAAATGCTTCTCTGTCTATTGCGGGGATCTCGCTGTTGCACTCATATCCCTCGGTGCGTCCGTACTCATTATGGGCAAAGACGCTGAAAGAGAGATACCCCTTGAAGACATTTTCACCGCAGATGGGAAGATTCCATTCTCCCTGAACGATGGTGATTTCATCAAGGAGGTCATAATACCCTCGGAAAAGAAAATGGGTGGATATGAAAAGCTCAGGCTGAGGAAATCCATAGACTACCCTGTTGTCAATATCGCCCTTTCCATAGATGCTGAAGAAAGGGGCAGACTCGCTGTGGGATCTGTAGCAGCAAAGCCCCTTTTATACGGGTTCTCCTCTTTTGAGGAGCTAAGGCAACTACCGGACAGGGCCTATGCTGATGCATCACCTATCAACAACATGGCTCTTTCTCCCCTTTACAGGAAGAGCATGGTCAGGGTGCTCTCAGAAAAACTTATTGGTAGAATTTGACTGAGTCTAAACTGAGTCTAAAAGGAGGTATGAAAATGGGTATGTTTAATCCTGAAATAGAGACACTAAGATCCGATGCCATCCATGATCTCCAGGAAGAGCGATTCATAAAACTAACAAAATACGCCTACGAGCGGGTGCCCATGTACAGGGAAAAATTTCAGGAAAAAGGTATCACACCGGATGATATCAAGAGCCTGGATGATGTCTCAAAAGTGCCATTCACCTATAAGGATGATCTAAGGAGACATTACCCTTACGGCATACTGGCAGTGCCGCTCGCCGAGATAATAAGAATTCATGCCTCAAGCGGCACAACAGGGACACCTACCGTGGTGACATACACAAGAAACGATATGGAGACCTGGACAGCACTCGTGGCCCGTTGCCTTGCCACAGCAGGTGTAACCAGTGAAGACATAGTACAAAACACCTATGGATACGGTCTGTTCACAGGAGGGTTAGGCTATCACTATGGGGCGGAGAAACTGGGATGCTCCGTTGTCCCTCTTAGCTCGGGAAATACTAAACGCCAGATCAGTATGATGAAGGATTTCAAAACAACAGTGCTCTGCTGTACACCTTCCTATGCCACATATCTCGCAGAAGCCGCCAGGGAAGATGGAATAGACCCAATCCGGGACTTTTCTCTGAGAATAGGCATGTTCGGGGCCGAGCCATGGAGCGAAGAGCAACGAAAGCACATCGAGAAAAGCCTTGGTCTGAAGGCCATGGACCTCTACGGTATGAGCGAGCTTTATGGCCCCGGCGTAGCTGTAGAATGCGAATACCAGAACGGCCTGCATGTGTGGGGTGATGAATTCTATGTTGAAACCATAGATCCCGATACCGGAGAGGTACTTGAACCGGGCAAAGAAGGAGAGATGGTCATAACAATGCTGAACAGAGAGGCCATGCCCCTTCTGCGATACAGGACGAGAGACATATGTGTGATAAACTGGGATAAATGCGAATGCGGGCGAACCCACCCAAGGATCATGCGCCTGACCGGCAGGAGTGACGACATGATGATAGTGGGAGGAGTCAATATCTTTCCAAGCCAGGTCGAGAGTGTCTTGTTTGAGATCCCCGGTGTGGCACAGCAGTACCAGATAATAGTAGACAGTGACATCCTTGACCGCCTTTACGTAAAAGTAGAAGTGGATCCGGACATGTGGAATTCTCCCGGTTTTGATAAAGATGCCTTCACCGAAAAGGTGTCGGACAACCTGAAGGCGGTATTGACGCTCACAGCGAGGGTTGAACTTCTTGCCCCCGGCAATATAGAAAGGTCTGAAGGAAAGGCGGTAAGGGTTATTGACCTCAGGAAGGTGCAAAGCAGCAAATAGTAAAGAATCCATAGAGGACGTTTTTGTGCACCCAGCATGTCGCAGATCCTGAGCTTATTGATGGTGGTATCGAGGGGGGAGAAATGAGATTTAGGGGACGTCCTTAAATTGTAAAATAACTTTATTATAATTTGTAGATATTTGATTATTTAAGGACGTCCCGCCTTACGATATTTTCACATGGCACTGGCATCAATTCTTTGTCCATGCTTCAATATTTCATTGACAATCGGATTTGTAATATTGAAGTCTTTTTCTCTGAAAGGGTGCGGCTCAATTCTGCTGTCAATTTTGCGTCTTAATCTCATTAGCTCCAGCAGTATTGCCATTGGATTTTCGAATTCCTTGAGAATAACGGCAATATCAATATCGCTTTCTTCGTGATTGGTCCCCCTTGCGTACGAGCCGAAAAGAAAAACCTGCTTGCAGTCAAAATTTGTCTTTATTACAGAAGCATATTTTTCGGCAATATTTATAGCATCTGTTCTATCCATTTACGTAGCTCCTTTATTCGATCAATCCAAGATTCAGTATATTCGTGAGTACATATGATAGGAAGCGGGACGCTCTTTTAAAATTTAGTAAATTATCTTTCAAGTGAATAATTGCCTTTTTTTGCGATCGATTCTCCCCTCTCCACTGAAAATCCCACTCCGGCTAAACTCATCTCCAATTTCTTAGCAAGCGCTGTATGAGACATGCCCAATTCTCCTGCAGCCCAAAAACACAGGAGACTTCTTGCCTTTACTT